>JBFKJL010000136.1:0-6902 GCA_041631795.1 Saprospiraceae bacterium
GTTTTCCTCCATAGAGGCCCGTCGTGCCATCATCTCCGGTCTTTGTGTATATTTTCAAAATTTGAGAATTGAATTAAACACTTGATTCAATGGGCAGCATTTTAATAATGTTCTGATATTGTTCATCTGATTCCAGTTTGCCGTCCATCAATTTAAGAATCCTGTGGCAATGATGGGATATGTCGGGCTCGTGGGTAACGAGAATAATCGTGTTGCCCCTGTTGTGGATATCCTCGAAGATGGACATAATCTCAATCGATGTTTTGGAATCCAGGTTACCCGTGGGTTCATCTGCGAGGATAATGCTCGGATCATTAACAAGCGCCCTGGCAATGGCCACCCGTTGTCTTTGACCGCCAGACAACTCGTTTGGGTTATGGGTCATCCTGTCACCCAATCCCACGGACTCCAGGGTTGCAGCCGCTTTCTCGGTCCGCTGTTTTTTATTCAGGCCGGAATACACAAGAGGCAGAGCCACATTTTCCAGGGCGGATAACCGCGGCAATAAATTAAAAGTCTGAAAGACAAAGCCAATTTCCTTGTTCCTGACACTGGCCAGCTCATTATCGGTCATCTCGCTGACCAGTTGATCATTGAGATAATAAGTCCCGGACGTGGGCGAATCCAGGAGTCCCACAAGGTTCATCAATGTGGATTTCCCCGACCCTGAAGGTCCCATCAGTGCCACATATTCATTTTTATAGATCGACAGCGTGACACCATTGAGGGCATAGACCTTTTCAGTACCCATAATGTAGATCTTCTTGAGATCCTCAATGTCTATAATCTTTTTATTCATTGTTTGATAACTTTTGGTACGGCAAAGAACCTATCGATCTTGTGCGGTGCGTTGGCTAACGCTTCCTTTGTTGTTAATTCACTTTTTGCTTCATCCTCTCTCAAGTATTGACTGTGCGGATTAAGCTGGTATAATGGATCTTCGTCCAATTTCGTGTTTTTTATAATTTCCATCATTTCAATGATCTCCTCAAGGTCATTGACCAGTTCTTTTTTCTCCTGCTCACCTAAATTGAGCATGGCCAATTTTTCAAGTTTTGAAATTAACTCATTATCAATGTGCATATTTAAAAATTAGATGATAGTGTGATTTCATTCGCTTAACGGACACATATCAGTAATGAAAACCAAATAAACTTGTATTTTCGGTATTTGATATCCGGCTTTTATGACATCTGAACCAATCAAACAAAAACCTAAAATAAAACATATTGCCGTATCTGGAAATATCGGAGCCGGAAAGACAACATTGTCCGAGATGCTCTCCCATCATTATGGGTGGGAAGTTCATTATGAAGACGCCAACGTCAACCCCTATCTGAGTGACTTCTACAATGACATGCACCGCTGGTCTTTCAATCTGCAAATATACTTCCTCAATAGCCGGTACCGGCAGATTCTCAATATTCAAAATGGTGACAAAACGATCATCCAGGATAGGACCATTTACGAGGATGCGTACATTTTTGCCCCCAATCTCCATGAAATGGGTCTAATGTCAAAACGTGATTTCGAGAATTATGTCCAGCTTTTTGAAACGATGACCTCGCAGGTCAACCCCCCGGATCTTCTTATTTACCTGAAGGCAAACATATCGACCCTGGTCGAACATATTCAGACCCGCGGGCGTGAATATGAGGGCAACATGAGCCTTGATTACCTGAAAAGGCTGAATGAAAAATATGAAAAATGGATCGGCGGCTACACAATCGGCAAACTCCTGGTGATCGATGCCGACAACACAGATTTTATGCGTAACCCTGAGGATTTTGGAGACATTGTCGAGAAAATAGACCGGGATCTTTATGGATTGTTTTAGAACCGCCTTACCCCCATTATTGTTTTTCAAATAAATGGAGCCGTGTACAAAGAAATCCAGTCATACACGCAAAAGCATCGGGTACACCTTGTCGCCGTATCCAAAACCAAGTCTGTCCATGAGATCAGGCGCATTTATGATTTGGGGCATCGGGACTTCGGGGAAAACCGGGTCCAGGAATTGCTAGAGAAATACGAGCATTTGCCGGATGACATCCGATGGCATCTCATCGGGCACCTCCAGCGCAATAAGGTCAAATACATTGCTCCTTTTGTCTATTGCATTCAATCTGCAGATTCTTTTAAACTTCTAAAAGAAATAAATAAATATGCTTCCCGCAATGAGCGCCGGATCAATGTGCTTTTGCAAATTAAAATTGCTCGTGAAGCCACCAAGTTTGGATTCCCATGGAAAGAGCTCATCGCCGGTTTTGATCCTGCTGCATATCCACAGATATCTTTTCGCGGGGTCATGGGGATTGGCACACTGATTTCCGATGAAAACATCACTGTCGCTGAGTTCAGACAGTTGAGGTCCTATTTTACTGTCCTGAAATCGAGTTTTTTCCCAGCTGATGACGCCTTCCGGGAAATTTCCATGGGCATGTCGTCGGATTATAAACTTGCCATTGATGAAGGAAGTACGATGGTCCGGGTCGGATCACTGATCTTCGGTCCGAGGAACTGATTCAGGGTCTGCTGATCACAACCTTTATGGTACGGCTTGACTGAATGGTTTTGACCACCATAATATACAATCCTTCTGCCATGTCATGCACCGCAAGACGGCCTTCACGACTGATAAAAGCCCGCTTGACCAGGCGTCCATCCACCGAGTAAAAATAGACTTTTGCATTTTTTGCGTCAAATGGTCCATCCATGGAGATGTATTCAGCAGCAGGATTGGGAAAGATGTTCCACGGCCTGTCCCCGCTACTGCTTGTAATCGAAGTGATCGGATTAAGGATATCTGTATTGAAAAAGCTCAGGCCACCCCGTTTGTTACCCATCAGTAGCTCAAGAAACCCATCGTTATCAATATCATACACGGCAGGCGTCACCTGTTTGCCTTCATTGATACCTCCAAGCTGTGTGCTTTCCATCGTAAAGCTATCGTAAATGTTGTTCTCAATATCCGAGTACATATAGACATCCCCATTTTCAGATCCAACAAAAAGAATCCATCTCTTGCCATCCCAGTGCAGGTATGGGGCACTCGATGCTGTGCCCAGGCTAATGGACCGGACATCCACACTTCCGAAAATCGGGGTATTGTTACCTGCCAGGACATCGGGCTCAAAATTCGCATCCCCTACTGTCCCGGTATTGGGAAAGTAGTTCAGGTTGCCAAAACGGTTTTCTCCACTTGTGGAATCCATGACACTGTTGGTATTCTTTTCTCCAATGATGAGATCTCCGAGTCCATCCCCGTTCAGATCGGCAATGGCTGGCTTGACCTTTTGCCCGACCCTTATATTCTTGTACTTATACACGGGGTTATTGAAAACGAAGGGCTGGCCAGGTCCTGCAATATTCTCAAAGTAGTACAGGTAGCCCTCTTCGTCGCCGATGACCAGGTCTATATCCTCGTCGCCATCCAGGTCGCCAAATGCAGGTGCCGGGTTGCGGGACGTTGTTTTGAACTCGTTGAATCCGAGGTAATCGGCATCCGCCAGAATGAAGGCCGGCATTTCCGGGGTACCAATGTTTTCATAAACTACAAGGGCCAGTTCATTGGCTGCATTGATATTGAACTGTCCACTTGTTCCGACAACGACATCCATTAAGCCGTCCTGGTTGTAATCAACAAAGGCGGGATTTGTACTGGTACCAAGGTCTATGGATTGGTCGACAAGAAAGGAGGTTGTCTGAAATTCGAAAGGAGCCTCGGGAGAGCCATTATTAGTGTACAGCCAGATATGGGAAATATTTTCAGAATTTGATTGTTCATTGGGCGTGACGATCATATCGTCAAGACCATCATTATCAATATCCAATACAAATGAACTCAGGTAAACCGGCAATTCCACAATTCGATCATAGGAAGGGAATTCAACATCAGTGGAAACCATAAAATCCTGACCATTGACAGGGTCATTTTCAAGATAAACAAGGCCATCGTTGGTCAGATCACCGAGCAGAATATCAAAATCACCGTCACTGTCATGGTCCAGGGCAGTGACCGTGGAGCCGGCATGCCTCTCTGTTGTCTCACTTCCACCATTGAGATTTGAGGCACAGACATCCGGATTATCTGACAGGAATATCGTCTCTGAGAATCCACTTTCCCTGAATTTCCCGTAACAAAAATCCTCAATGAGGTAATCAACAGTATCAAGGGGCAGTCCTCGTTCACGCACCATATTCCTGTAAAAATACACTGTTTCCCCTCCAGGGCTGAAAGCGAGAATATCGAGGTCATTGTCTTCGTCAATATCTATGATGGCCGGGATATCAATAAAACTGACATACAAATTCGTGACAGTATTACCCACCTGGATGTATATAATGTCAGCTTCCCCGAGACTGGATTCGAGTGTCGAAAATGACCAGTTCTGATCATTGTAGGCGCCTACCTTGATCTCAACACCCGCAATCCCGCCGTTGAGCGGGACAGTGAAAAAATCTTCGATACCATCGTTATTGTAATCTCTGACCAACGCCCAGCAACACATTTCCGGGATTTGATCGTTGTACGCTCTAGTAAACCTGTAGGCTGAATTGTAATTTGGTGACCCGTCATTGATAAACAGCATTTCCACATCGCCCACCCTGTCAAAAACAAAGAGGTCCTTGATGCCATCCCTGTTGATGTCGATGTGCGAGAATTGCGGCGCTTCAAAGCCTCCTGTGAATGGGTTTTGCAGTGTTTTGCCCAAAACATTCACTGGCGCGCTGAAGGCTGAAAAATCCTGGCTGACCAGTAATGCCGAAACCATTAATAGCGTCAGGGTAACCCATACATTTGCAGTTGTCCTAAATTGAATTGTCATTTTCTTTTTATTTTACTCCCCGTTCACAAAAACAACTGATGAACCGGTATTTAAGCATCGGCTTTCTTTTGGCTTTTTCATTCTCTGGGTTGTCTCAATTCGACTCCATCCTGACTAATGAGAACACGGCTCTTGAAACTTTGGGAGCGTTTTCAATACACACCACCAAAGGTGGGGCATATATTCATACAATTCAAAAAGAAAATGGAAATTATCGCATAAATGTGGATGGCGAAGACATCTCCATCAGCATAGCTGACAACAGGTCAACAGACTCTATTGATCTGAAGCCCGGGCTTGCCTATTTAAAATCCGGCACAGCACACAAACTCATCCACGTGTCTAAAGGCGATGACGGTTCATTAAGAGTTAAAAATATTCCCATGTGGCTTTCCCTGTTTCCGCCTTTGGTTGCCATCCTGCTGGCCCTGATCTTTAAGGAAGTGGTGATTTCCCTTGCGATAGGAATTTTTTCAGGGGCCTTTATTGCCAATGGCATGCAATTTCTTTCACCAATCGGTTATTTCAAGAGTTTTGTCAATATCCTGGATAAATATATTGTGACGGCCCTCAATGATACAGGGCATCTGTCTGTGATCCTGTTTTCGATGCTCATAGGCGGGATGGTGGCCATCATTTCCAAGAATGGCGGGATGATGGGCGTGGTCAACGTATTGTCAAAGTATGCCCGCGATGCGAGGAGTTCACAATTCATCACATGGCTGTTGGGCATTGCCATCTTCTTTGACGATTATGCCAACACCCTCGTGGTGGGCAACACGATGCGTTCCGTGACCGACAAGTTCAAGATAAGTCGGGAAAAGCTGGCTTACATCGTTGACAGTACAGCTGCCCCGGTGAGCGCCATTGCTTTTATCACGACGTGGATTGGTGCCGAGCTTGGGTATATAGGAGATGGCATGGCATCCATCGACATGCCCGATGCAGGGTCTCCTTATGCCATCTTCCTGGCTTCACTAAAGTATTCATTCTACCCGATACTGACCCTTATATTCATCCTTATTCTCATCAAGACCGGTAGGGAATATGGTCCCATGCTGAAGGCGGAAACCAGGGCCCGTAAAACCGGCAGGGTCTCTCCAGCGGCCACCGATTCAGATGATGAACCAAACATGGAGGATCTGACCCCTGTACAGGGAATCAGTCACCGATGGCCGTATGCAGCCATCCCTGTGCTTTCATTGATCAGCATTACGTTTCTCGGATTATTGATCACTGGCTTTGGAAGCCTGGGAGATCAACTCAAAGTTATCACAGGGATTGATAACATGTCGTGGGGGTATACCTGGATAAATATGTCACTGACCTCCACTGAGGAAAACCTTGGTTTTGGCTCCAAACTCGGACTTATCATCGGTGCTGCAGATTCTTATAAGGCACTCCTATGGTCATCACTTTCAGGCGTACTCATTGCCATCATCATGACCATCGGCGGGCGTAAAATGAATCTATTCAATACCATGCACTGGATGTCGGTAGGTTTCAAGACGATGATTCCGGCGCTCATCATACTGACCTTGGCCTGGTCCCTGGCAATTACGACAGAAGAATTGCAAACAGCGGAATTTCTGAGTATGGCGCTTCAAAATAACCTGAGCCCCTACCTGATCCCACCCCTGGTTTTCATTTTATCGGCCTTTATTTCATTTTCTACTGGCAGTAGTTGGAGCACCATGGCCATACTCTACCCCATTGCCATACCGACGACTTATTACGTGACAACAGCAGCTGGGCTTGATCCCGAAATGACATATGAACTTATGCTCAACGTCATTTCCACTGTATTGGCCGCTTCTGTCCTCGGCGATCACATGTCTCCCATTTCAGATACAACCATTCTGAGTTCCCTGGCTTCAGATTGCAACCACATCAACCACGTCCGTACTCAGTTGCCCTACGCGCTCACTGTGGGCTTTGTCAGTATAATTGGAATAACTATTGCCCCGCTATTGGGTGGCAGTTGGCTCATCAACCTGTTTTTAATTGTACTCAGCGCAATTATTTTATATGTAATTGTGTTGAAAAGGGGAAAATTAGTGACATCTGCCACCA
>JBFKJL010000137.1:0-6901 GCA_041631795.1 Saprospiraceae bacterium
CATGTATTCCGATGTGCCTGTGAAGGGTGTGACAACCATATATGCGAAAGTTGGAGATTGGTTTGTTTGGGTCTGCTTTGCGGGGTTATTGTATTTGATTTGGAGGGTGAGGGTTATTGGAGATAGCGTCGATGGAGGGGCCCCTTAATTGCGTTATTCCGTACCTGCTGCACGGGATGTAATGACGTTTATCGCGAGCTAACGATATGTCGTCCCTGCCGGGACGAAATCATATGACCAGCGATGTGTAGGATATATCATCGTTTTCGTGACGAATGGCTGTTTATCGTGAATTTTCCAGATGTACCTGCGTCCTGTATGGAAGCAAGATCGTTAGCAAAGAATGAAAGGGGGCATACCGTGCCGAGAGGTACGGCATGTGCCCCCAGGAAAACAATATTCCGTACCTGCTGCACGGGATGCAATGACGTTTATCGCGAGCTAACGATATGTCGTCCCTGCCATGAAGAAATCATATGACCAGCGATGTGTAGGATATATCATCGTTTTCGTGACGAATGGCTGTTTATCGTGAATTTTCCAGATGTACCTGCGTCCTGTATTGACGCAAGATCGTTAGCAAAGAAAGATAAGGGAATCCGTGTCGTCAGGTACGGCATGTGAAGCAAAGTCCCCCCAAATAAAAATTGATTAAAATCGGTGTGCTGGATAATCTAGATCATCAAATAAGATCATTCAAGGTCTTACATTGTCCCCAAAGACGCAGATAAAATTCGAAGCACATGATAAATAAAAGATCAGATCTTGCCGGGCCGGGCATAAGTACCTATGACCAGGTCCGTGAAATACTTCCGAAAAACTATAAAGCACTCTTGCCTCCACTTGAAAGGATGGAAGCCCTGTACAGGATCAAGACCTTTATTGAAGACAGCCTTGCCTCATCTTTGAATCTTCAGATGGTCCAGGTGCCGCTGGTCGTCCGTAAAGACAGCGGCGTCAATGACTATCTCGACAGGGATGGATCCAGGACGCCGGTGGATTTTCCGGCTGGCCTCGGCCTGCCCAGAAGGATGGAGGCACAGGTTGTCCAGGCAGCCACAAAATGGAAGCGCATGGCCCTGGCACAATTCGATTGTGCAGTTGGCCAGGGGATCAATACAGATATGCGTGCCATCCGCAAAGACTATTTCCTCGATCACGACCACTCCGTTTATGTGGATCAATGGGATTGGGAAAAGCGAATCACCGCCTCAGACAGAAATCTCAATACCCTTAAATCCACAGTGCGTAAACTATGGAACATCATCAGGGATGCTGGTCGTCTGGCGGCAGATGCATACCCGGAACTGAAGGATTCAAGGTATCCGGGTTTTCCTGAAAAATTAACATTCATCCATGCGGAAGAATTGCTGGATATGTATCCTGATCTTCCCAGGAAAGAAAGGGAAACGCGGATCCTCCAGGAATATCCCGCGGTATTTATTATTGGCATTGGATCAGTGCTCAGGGATGGATATCCGCATGAGATGCGGGCTGCAGATTACGATGACTGGATCACACCGACAATTGAGAAGAATGGCCAGCAGATGCATGGCTTGAATGGAGATATCCTCGTCTGGAATCCAGTGACACAGAGGCGACATGAGCTGAGCTCAATGGGTATCCGTGTGACGAAGGATACTTTGAAAAAGCAATTGAAGCTTTCCGGTCAGGAAGAATTCCTGGCTTTACCTTATCACCAGGCCATCCTGAACGATGAAATTCCTTTGAGCATTGGCGGGGGCATCGGGCAGGCAAGAACCTACATGTACTTGCTGAGGACAGCACATCTCGGTGAGGTTACGGTATCCATTTGGCCGGATGAATTGAAGAAGATCTGCGCAGAAAAAAATATCCGCGTTTTGGAATAAATCATTAGTTTGGCAGTGGGTCAATACAAGCCCACTGCCATGATGAAAGGAATTTACACCACAATAATGTTGCTGCCTCTTTTATTACTGACCATGTGCAGGGAGGCACAGGATGATGCGCTTTACATATCTGACAATCTACGCATAGAACAACTGACAACGCACACCTACCTTCACATATCCTATATGGACACTGAAAAGTTTGGCCGTGTACCGTGTAATGGGCTGGTTGTTTTTTCCGATGAAGAGGCGCTTATCATCGATACACCGCCTGGTGACATTGCCAGTGCAGAGTTGCTAGAATGGATCAATGGCACGCTTCAAGTTGAGATCCTGGGTGTCATTTCCACGCATTTCCATGAAGACTGCCTTGGTGGTCTCGCAACATTTCATGAGTATAAGATACCTTCATATGCCAGCAATCACACCATAAAGCTAGCAAAGGAAAATGGCTATATCCCGCCCAAATATGGGTTCCAAAACTCGATGATCATGAATGCGGGCTATGTCAGGACCATAACCCAGTATTTCGGTCATGGTCATACACCCGATAACATGGTGGTGTATGTACCGGATGACAAGGTCCTATTTGGTGGATGCCTCGTCAAGGCCGTTGGAGCCGGTCCGGGGAATTTGGAAGATGCCAATACAGTGATCTGGCCAAATACACTGCGCAATGTAATCACCACCTATCCCCAGGCTGCTATTGTAGTGCCAGGCCATGGTGCTCCGGGCGGCAGGGAATTATTGGAATACACAGTTGGGTTATTCGGGAAAAGCCAATAGCCAATGGATGGAGCGATAACTTCCGAAAGGTTTCACCTTGATATGCCTGGATATATTCTTGCGACAATCCTGTGTTTATTGTGTGGATGGCTAGCAGGATGTCGTGAGCAGGCAAACCAACAACAAGAAAAGCAGGCCATCCTTGATGTCATTGAAAGTATTCAGAGGGCCCACCTGGATAAGGACGCCGAGGCCTTTTACAGGCATTACGCAGATCAATGGATTGATGTAAGACACGGATACATCGATACAGCGAAGAGATTCAAATCTGTTGAAAGGACCCAGGCGTATCTCGATGCCATGACCTTCCTCGAATTGAAGTTTCTTCAGCCGCCAACTGTGGAAATGTCTGACGATGGGACACTCGCTGATTTTATTGGTGCGATCCTGATGCGGGGATATTACAAAGATCAACCGATGTACTGGACGGCCTCTTGGCAAAATACCCTGAAACGCGACAATGCTGACTGGCAGATCATCAGCGCAGTCAATACAGACGGTGATAAAGTGTACAATGCACAGGTTTTCCTCAACGAAATGCGAAAGCGCAGGGGATTGGCAGATTCGCTGCTATCCATTAGGGCATTGGCGGACTGTGAGGGTCCGGGATATGCCTTCAGGACCCTGATCCTCAGTACAAAAGGGCAGGGGAGGATGGAGCAAATGACGCCCCGTGCACACTACATTCTCAAACACGGGCAGGAATCCTCCTGGTCTGTAGATTTAAAAAGAAATGAGATTGTGGATTCCCTGGACGCGATGTACAGGATATTCGTGAAAGGCCACGAGCTGCATTGGATCGCTTTCTCTCCGGAAACGCGTTACACTGAACCCGTTTTGGCGGAAGCCACAAAATTCAAGGACCAGTGGGCCTTCCCCATACTACTTAAAGATGACCTGGGAAACCCGGTCTTTGTCTATTATGACTTTGAATCATACACCCCCCTCGGACTGACCATTCATACAGACGACCAGGGGAATACCGTCACTGTCCTCTTTGAGGATTGGGAAAAACATCAAAGCGTCTCTTTGTTTACAAAGGCAATATTCCAGCAAGGCGATGAGGCGTTCATATATCGCTTTACACATCTTAGCACCAATGATCCGGAAACGGAAGAGCTTGTTCATGCTCAGGAGCCTGAGCTGTAATAGCAGGTTAATTCGAGTCGACGGGGTGCTATTTGCTTTGATGTATGAGCTATAATGCATATTAGTTATATCTTTAATATGTTTAATCGGTTTTTTCCGTCACAAGAAAGCGGTACAATTCACATGGATAAAGCACAGCGCGTACAGTATTATTCCCCTGTAGAGGAGAAATGGAATATCGGGACCCATTTTATGGGTGTTGTCCTCAGTGTGATTTTCACGATATTGTTATTGACAAGGGAAGGGACGCTCACCAATACCCGTTACCTGGTCAGTTTCCTTCTATTTGGGGGGGGTCTGACTCTGCTCTACCTCGCTTCCACCCTCTACCACAGCTCTAAAAGCCTGGATGTGCGTTACAGGTTGAATATCGTGGATCACATTTCCATATACATGCTGATAGCGGGGACATATTCCCCGTTTGCGCTGATCACCCTCGAGGGACAAACCGGAAATCTGGTGTTTGGCCTGGCCTGGGGCATTGCGATTTTCGGGACATTCCTGAAATTATTTTACACAGGACGATTCCAGGTCTTGTCCACATTGGCGTACATTGGGATGGGGTGGCTTATTGTTTTCTTTATCGTTCCCCTGGTAAACAGCCTGCCTCATGGAGGCTTGATATGGACTTTAATAGGCGGTCTGTCCTACACTGTGGGGGCTGGATTTTACCTGGCTTCTTCAGTCCGTTACAATCACGCGATATTCCATCTCTTTGTGCTCGGCGGCAGTATCTGTCATTTCATTGCAGTGTACATGTATGTATACTGATCAGATTTTCCTTGGCAAAGCTTCCTCCGGGAATGGGAACAGTATTGTCGAATTCTTTTCGGCTGCAATATTGGCCAGTGTTTGATAGAGCCTCAGCTTAATAGCCGATGGAGACTGATCGATCAGCTTGCCGGCTTCCAATAATTTCGTGGCGGCCTGTTCTTCCGCCAGGGCCAGGATGATGCGTGCCCTTCTGGATCGTTCCGCTTCCGCCTGGTTGGCCATCATCCGGCGCATATTTTCGGGCAGCTGAATGTCCTTGATCTTTACGTCCATGATTTCAATGCCCCAGTCCCTAGTCTCCTCTTCCACAATGAGCTTTATGTTCTTGCCCATTTCTTCGCGTTTGGACAGGATCGTATCCAGTTCGACCTTCCCGCAGACATCTCTCAGGGCAGCCTGGGATAACTGCATGATGGCAAATTTGTATTCCTCAACCTCGAGAACAGCTTTTTCGGGATTATTGATCTTGAAAAAGACGACACCGTCAATGCTGCAAGGCACATTGTCTTCTGTCATCACTTCCTGGGAATCAATATTGATGGTAATGACCCTGATATCCACGATCTGGATCGTATCCACGATGGGTATGATCCATTTGAACCCGGGACCCAGGGTTTTGACATATTTTCCAAACCTGAATTTTAATGCGCGCTTATATTCAAAAATAATGCGGATCCCTGCGAGTATAAAAATGAGCAACACTGCGATGATGATATAGTATGTGGTCATAATGTCTTCATTTTAAGGCATGATATATTGACATTTGAATGGCTGCTTAATGGCCTCTGCCAATGGTCCTTGAAGTTAAGCTGTCTTTGCACCGCTGGTATTGACCCTTGTCATATGAGGTCCTGACACACATCATCTGGTAAAGTCTTCAAAATGCTTGACAAGCCGCACAATATGTCAAATGGCCCATCGTCAAGGTGTGCCAGGGATACATTTTTCCTGTAATACGTTACGCCTGTACTGGGTTTTGCATTTCTCGCACACATAGCTTGGAAATAAAAAAACGTGATGAAAGGATCAACAGACAATACGGGAAAATGGCAATCAAAACCTGCCTCATACCCAAAGAGCCGCAGGGACCTCCTGAAGATCTCTTTGTGCCTGGGATTGGGTACTGTTCTGGGTTGTACGCCAATACGGATCCTGACAAATAAATATCCCGGGAAAGGCCAATATACTGAAGATGATACGCGAAAAACACTGTGCGCATTTATTAAAGCTGTCATCCCTGGAGTTGACGCTGAAAATTCAGAGGCCATCCAGGTCTTTTATGATAGCCAGTTTCCTTTGGCTAAACACAGGGGGTATTTTGTATTTGAGCTGGACCGGCAAACGAAACATCGCTTTGGTCAAGTCCATTTCTTTGAATTGTCACCAGAGCAGAGAACCGAAGTATTGAGTAGGGGTCTTGGTTCCGGGCCGATTATAAAAAGTCTGTTTAACGGGGCGATCATGTTGACACAGGTTGCCTTTTACGCCGGCCTGTACAATGAAAAAGAGAGGTGTTCAGCGATAAGTTTTGAAGGTAAGAATTACGGCTTCCCTGCTGACCAGCGCTTTCATCATGATGTCCACAAGTATTTATCCACCGAACTGACGCCGAATGGCAATTTCTCTTAAAACATAGTACCATGAAAAGAATACAAACAGATATCCTCGTTGTTGGCAGTGGTTTTGGCGCTGTAGCTCCAGCTTTACGGCTTGCGGAGAGAGGGTGCAGGGTGACCATATTTGAAAAAGGACCGCACATCGATGTTCGCAAGGACTTGAAACAAACACAAAATCCTCAATATCTCAAAAAGTACATAAAAGGATTAGGTGGCCAGAACATAAACTTCACATTTGCTGAAGGGCTGGGCGGGGGGTCCACGTTTTATGAAATGGTGAGTTTAAGGGCCCCTTCTTTGGCATTTGAGCAGGTGGACTATACGGGGCAACGCCTGTGGCCCGCCGGACTTTCGCGGTCTCATTTTGATCCGTATTATAAAATGGGAGAGGAGATGATTGGGGTACAACAAATTGAAAAGGATAAAATTCCCAAATCAGGTATCGCATTTTCACATCTGATGAAAAACCTGGGGTACAGTTGTGACAGGGCCCGGTATGCTGTGCGGTCCTGCATAGGTAGCGGCTACTGTATCTCGGGATGTATTTTTGGCGGAAAGCAATCGCTTCATCTCAACTACCTGCCCGCATTGTATCGCCATAATGTAGATGTCATGTCCACCACTGAGGTTCTGCACATCAGGTGTCGACCTGGCGATAAGCACAACTCTCGTGAAAGACAAAGTTCAAAAGCGTCGCTGAGTGAG
>JBFKJL010000138.1:0-6884 GCA_041631795.1 Saprospiraceae bacterium
AATATACTTTTTCAAAATCCTCTGCGCAGGCGGCTGGTCTTCGATGATGATGCATTTCATGATCAATGGCTTTTTGTAAGATCAATGTCGAGGCGGACCTCAAACTTATTTTCAGCCTGCATTATTCTCAGATCATGGGCATCGGGATAGATCAGTTGGAGTCTTTTTCTGACGTTATCAAGACCAATGCCTCTGGTCATGCTTTGTGTGTTCGACTGGGCGTTGTAAGTGTTTTGGCAAAGGAAGGCCAGGGTCCCGTTTTCACTAAGATCTACAGAGACGTTTATAAAGATATCCCTGGACTGGCTGGCTGTGCTATGCTTGAAGGCATTCTCTACAAAAACATTGAGGATCAATGGAGCCACACGGAATCCCATGCGAATATTATTTGCTTCAAAACGGACCTCTCCCCTCTCTTCAATCTGCATCTCGCTGATCTTGATAAAATTACGCAAGTGCTCAACTTCCTTTTCGAGGGCCACATATTTATCGCGACATTCATACAACATGTACCGCAGGATACCGGACAGTTCAAGAATGATCTCCGGAGTCTTCGGTGACTTTTCAATGGCATATGAATACAGGTTATTGAGATTATTGAATAAAAAATGCGGGTTGATCTGTGATTTGAGGTATTGGAGTTCGCTGTCCTGTGCTGCCAACTTGAGCATTTCAACTTCTCTTTGTTTACCCAGGGCGTCCCATGCAAATTTAAAACCTGACAGAATCGTAATCACAGGAAGGACCTGGGATAGGGTAAACAATAATCCGGGAAACTGTTTTGCCCTGTCATCCGGAAAATACAGTTGTTCCAAAACCAATTCTTCAAAGACTATAACTGTAAAGACGACAATAGAGATATTAATAAAGAAGCGAACATATTTCTTCTTATAGTAGAATCGCGGCAAAAGAAAGTAGTTGATCACATTGGCTGCCAGCGCATACTGAATAAAATAGACGATCTTTTGTTCCTGGAAAAAGATCCCGTCCCGCTCGAAGGCATAGAAGATAAAGACGAGGAAATGCAGGATGACCTGGATGACAATTTCCCTTTGGTTCATTGATTTTCCATCGAATATTAACTTCATCGCAGTAAAACTAACCCATTTCAGGCATTGACTTCCAAACAAATCCTCTCATCGGCATGTTTTGCCCTGTGAACGGCAAACCACGCGGTTTAAACTGAATCATTGTCGTTTACAGGTTCAAAATCGTCGTTCAGGGAATAATGGGGAGTTAGCAAATCAATTCTGGTGTTCTTTGTGTTATGGCATAAGTTAAAACAATAAAATAAAATGAATTTCAAATTTCTTTTCTTTTTAGCTTTAAGTTTTACATTCTCTTCACTGTGGGGGTTCGATAACGGCATTGAGGTTACAGGAAAGGTGGTGGAAGGCAATAGCCAGAGGCCCATAGAATTTGCGACAGTCGTCATTGCCGACAAGAATACTCAAAAAACGATTACCGGGGTCACCACAGACCTCGACGGATCATTTATCGTTGAGACAAATGAAAATGAGTTTTATGTGGAAATCAGCTTTCTTGGCTTTTCAACAAAGGTTATCCAAGATGTGGAGGTCATAAATGGCAAAGTGGATCTCGGCATTATATTCTTATCAGAGGATGGTGAGATCCTCGATGAGATTATCGTGAGGGCTGATAAATCCACAACTGAATTCAAACTCGACAAACGCGTGTTCAATGTGGGACAAGATCTCAGCAATACAGGTGCCAGCGTGCTTGAGGTGCTGAACAATGTTCCATCCGTCAATGTCAGCATTGAAGGAGAAATTACGTTGCGAGGCAGCGGCGGTGTTCAAATCCTGATTAACGGCAAACCATCAGTACTGGCGAGTGAACAGGGCAATGCCCTGGGATCCATCACGGCGGATATGATTGAAAAAATAGAAGTCATCACCAACCCATCTGCAAAGTATGATGCCGAAGGCACATCGGGCATCATCAATATCGTTATCAAAAAAGAAGAAAGAAAAGGCATCAATGGATCCGTTTCTGTCAATACGGGCATACCGAATAATCACAGTGTGGGACTGAGCATCAACAGGCGTACAGAAAAGTTCAATCTCTTTAGCCAGGTGGGTATGGGATACCGGGAACTCCCAAGTGATCAGCGCAACAGGAATGTCAATTTATCAACAGGGACATCAATCCTCAGTGAGGGGCGCAATTACAGAAATGAGACGTTTTACAACGTCATCCTGGGAACTGATTATATCATCAATTCAAAGAACATTATCACACTTTCAGGTAATTTAGCCTATGAAATTGAAGACCAGCCCTCTGAAACCACGTTCCGGTATCCTGATGATTCTGGCTCTGTCATTTCAGAGTGGAACAGGACTGAAACCACCGAAGCCACCAATCCCAAATACCAGTATGAACTCCAATACAAAAGAGAGTTTGAAGACAGTAAGGATCATATGCTGCTTTTCAGCGCGCTGGGCAATTTCTTTGGAAAAGACCAGTCTTCACAATTTTTCAATTCAAATATCACTGGCAATGAAGCCGCTTTTGACCAGGAAACAGAAACAAATTTCAAAGAAGCGAAGTACACGTTCATCCTGGATTACACCAAACCATTCAATGACAATTGGACAGTGGAAACCGGGGCACAATATGTGAGCAACAATGTGAGCAATGATTTTGCTGTTACCGACCTGATCGATGGAGAATGGATCCCCAATATAAACCTGACAAATTTGTTTGAATATGACCAGGATGTTTTAGGTGTCTATGGCACAGGAGCCTATGAAGATGACAAATGGGGCGTTAAACTCGGCTTGAGGGTTGAAAACACAAATCTGTCAACCTTGTTGGTCAATACGGATGAAAACAACGATCAGAATTTCACGAACCTGTTTCCGACCTTGCATACTTCTTTCAAGCTGACCGAGAGGATATCTTTGCAAGGGGGGTACTCTCGCCGAATATACAGGCCAAGATTGTGGGACCTGAATCCATTTTTCAATATTAGGAACAATTTCAGCATCAGGACCGGCAATCCAAACCTGCTGCCTGAGCTGACGGATTCATATGAAATTTCAAGCATCTACGTTTTTGATAAAACATCCCTGAACTTCAGTCTTTACTACCGGCTGACCAATGACGTGATTGAGCGAATTTCTTCTTTCCGGGACAATGTGAATACGGTCATGCCCATGAACATAGGGACAAACGATACCTATGGCCTGGAACTCAATGGCAAGGTGTATGCTGCGAAATGGTTATCATTGAATGGGGATTTCAATTACAACTATTTCAACAGGCAGGGCACTTTTGAAGGGACGTCCTTTGATTTTGCAGCTGATCAGTGGTCGACCAAGGTCACCGCGAAGTTTGCACTGCCTGCGGACTTTGATGTGGAAATCACAGGGCAGCACAGGTCAGGTGTTCAAACTGTTCAGGGAAATGTTTCCTCCAATACATTTGCAGATCTGGGGATCAGGAAAAAGATCCTTGATGGCAAAGGCATATTCAGCCTGAGTGTCCGTGACCTGTTTGTTTCCCGGTTTTGGGAATCCGAATCTTCCCAGGGTGACTTTTATGCCTACAGTTGGGGCCGTCGCGGAAGGTTTGTCAGTCTTGGCTTCAGTTATGGATTTGGGAAAGGAGAAGCCATGGAATATTCAGGACGAAGGAGGCGGTAAGCAGCTTCCGGTTTTCCTTATATGACCTTGTCTGCGCAAGAAGAACTGGCGAAGGCATCGGGTTTGGCTTTGAATACGAACCCCATGGACAGGATATATCCCATTGCTTCCTTGAGAGCGGTGTTAGACTTAAACTGGGGGTCCGTGTTGATATCCGCATGGACCTCAAGGGCAACATCGAAGGTATCGAGCAGGTCACACAGGTGGTAGGCAATTTCTACAGACCTAGCCACTTCAAGGATCATACGTTCTTTCAGTGTCATTTCCTGGATGACCCGTTCATTAGAGATAAACATGAATCCGCCTTTCTTTTCACGGACAAAGACAATGACCGTGGCAAACTCAACACAATCTGACCGTTCCTGGGAGTCGGACCCGATGCAAACTTTCAGTTTATTCCCCATACGGGTCTCTTTGATTATAGTCTTCCGGACTGCTTCCTTTACGGGCCAATTTATTCTTTCGCCATTCAGACGACGCCATTTGCCGAGAACATGATCATTTGTATCCATTGCTGCCTTGTTTGAGTTTAATATTACAAAAAATTATATATAGATCAGGAACCATCTGGTTTTTAACATAAAATTATCTTTGACTTCATTTTGAAGGTAAGCACTAAAACGATTATGAGCTATAAATTCTGCCTTTTCCTGATTATTCCATTTTTATTCAACATGTGTAATTCAAGTTTCGTGAACAAGCAACAAGATCATAAGTATACAAATAGTCTCATTAACGAGTCCAGCCCTTACCTTCTCCAGCACGCTCACAATCCTGTCGATTGGTATCCCTGGGGGGAGAAAGCCCTCGAAAAGGCCAAGCAAGAAGACAAGCTTGTCATCATCAGCATTGGATATGCTGCCTGTCACTGGTGCCATGTCATGGAGGAGGAATCATTTGAAGATTCACTGGTGGCTCAGCTGATGAATGAAAAGTTTGTTTCCATCAAGGTTGACAGGGAGGAAAGACCGGATGTCGACGATGTCTACATGACTGCCGCTCAGCTGATCAACCAAAGAGGCGGTTGGCCCCTCAATGCCATAGCTCTGCCGGATGGGAGACCAGTTTTTGCAGGCACATATTATCCGAAAGAAGACTGGATGAAAATTCTCAAGCAATTGTCAGACTTGATGGAAAACGACAGGACGCGTCTTGAACAATATGCTGAAAATATCACCAAAGGCATAATGAGCACGGCTGTGATAGAGGTCAATAAAGAAGATATCTCTTTCAGTTTGACCGAGCTGGATGCTTTTATGTCTAAGGGACTGGAATCCATGGATTACCAATTTGGCGGCAGGCTGGGTGCCCCAAAGTTTCCTATGCCCAATTCATATGAATTCCTGATGAAATACCATTGGATGACTGGCCATGAAAAGGCGATGGAGATCACAGAAACAACACTGCAGAATATGGCACACGGAGGCATATACGATCAACTGGGCGGGGGATTTGCGCGGTATTCCGTTGATCAATACTGGCTTGTGCCCCATTTTGAAAAAATGTTGTATGACAATGGCCAGCTTGTCAGTATCTATGCCCAGGCCTTTCAGCTCACAGGAAATCCCCTCTATAAAAGAATCGTAGAAGAAACCTGCAGTTTTGTAGAGAGAGAATTGATGTCACCTGAATCAGGTTTTTACAGTTCCCTCGATGCCGACAGCGAAGGTGAAGAAGGTAAATTTTACGTGTGGACAAAGGCGGAAATAGACAGTCTTCTCAACGATGATGAAGCACACCTCTTCTGCTCATATTTTGATGTTACAGAAGAAGGCAATTGGGAGGAAGTCAATATCCTCAATATGCCGCTCAATCACGAGGCTTATGCTGAAGAAAACAATATGTCAAGCGAAGAACTCAGGACCCTCATTGAAGATGCGAAAGAGAAACTTTTTAAAGCGCGAGGTCAAAGGGTACGCCCAGGACTAGACGACAAGATATTGACATCATGGAATGCTCTTATGATGAGAGGTTATATCGATGCATATCACGCTTTCAATCATCCGGCCTACCTTACCGTAGCGCTCAATAACGCTGAATTCATCATACAGAATCAGATGGATAAAAGCGGACGTCTGAACCGCAATTACAAAGACGGCAAATCGTCCATTAACGCTTTTCTTGACGATTACGCCCTTGTTATAGATGCTTTCATCCACCTGTACCAGGCGACATTTAATGAAGCATGGTTGCAAACGTCAGGCAAGCTTTTGGACTACGCCATTGCGCACTTCTTTAATGAGGAGACCAGGATGTTCAATTATACCTCGGATATCGATCCGCCTTTGGTGGCCAGAAAGAGTGAATTTTCGGATAATGTCATCCCGAGTTCGAACTCTGTGATGGCGCGCAATTTATTGACTTATGGCACCCTGAAGTATTACACACCATACATTGAAATGTCCAGGCAGATGTTGAAGAATATGCATCCTCAGATCGTGGGCAACAGCTACATCAGTTTCTATTCAAACTGGCTTCAGCTCTATATAGACTTTGCTGAAGCGCCCTATGAAATTGCTATAGTCGGTGAAAACGCCATGGAGCTTAAAACTGAAATGGCCGGGTATTACCTTGGCAATTCCATTTTTCTGGGTGGCAAGAATGAAGGCACACTGGCTCTTTTAAAGGACAAATTACTGGAAGGTGAAACGTACATTTATGTCTGTCAGAATAAGACATGCAAACTGCCAGTCAAGGATGTCGACAAAGCGCTGGAACTGATCAACTGACCTCGGTGAGGATCTTGTTTTGAAACTTGTAGTGCCTTCCCGGATAAGTTTTAAGGTGATTCAAACTTCGCGGGGATGAGATGCAGCAGGTTTTAAAATTTTTCAGCAAGCTGAGGATCTGGTCAAAAACCATTTGCTCTGATTCACCGGTGAGATTGATTTTATTACAGTCAACCAGGAGGATGGCGGGCCTGTGGGCCATTTCCCGTGCGGCAATAACGAGACTTTTCTGGAAATCAGCGAGTTTGAACACGGGCAGATCAGCAACCTTTCGAAGATTGAAAACATCAAGCATTTCATCCACAACAGCCATTTCACCATCCCTGTATTTCAGCGATAAAACCAGGTTCTCCTTTGCAGACATATCCTGGAACAGCAAATTGTCAGGGCTTGAAATAAATCCTATTCGTTGTCTGAGTTTCTTGAGGTGGTCCCGCGATATGGCGGTCATGTCTTCTCCCAATACGCGTGCATGCTCCCCGATAAA
>JBFKJL010000139.1:0-6880 GCA_041631795.1 Saprospiraceae bacterium
CGGCAGGTCACTGAATGAGATGCTGTCATTCAGGATCGGCACATCCCCGTCGGCATTGAGCATGGCCTTGAATCCCTGGGTGTAGACACGCTGAGCCTCAAATTCTTCCTCCAGGGCCTTGAGTTTCTTGTTGAGATCAATGAACACCTGGTGGCTCTCGATTTCACCGTAGCCCGGCACCAGGTATCTCAGGGGAGAGTACGACACAAGGGCAAACATCAGCAGAGCAGTCAATATTATAAAGGCTGAAAGGAGCCCGAGAAATGAGAAAATTGTAAATTTGAGCGACCGAACTTCACCAAGTGTATCATCATTCAGGATGACCAGCCTGTATTTTTCATTTAGCCTTTCCTGGAATGTGGATTTCTGATCTCGCTGAGAGGACATGATTAAAGACTAAATTTTAAAATAAATATTGGTGAAATGAGTTATAAAAACTGAACTTTGTGCCGTCCATTTCGGACTGAAGCCACAAAACTATGGGAAATATTGATAGAACTCAATCTAATTCGTTAAACAAAGGAGTAGAGAATTGAAGATGACTTATAAATCAGCTGTCATTTTAACGGCCATTTGTGTTCTTTCCGCGTGTTCCACGACCAAGAAAAAGGACGAGATCAAGGGTATATCAAAACTGTACCAGAACACCACCGCGCGTTTCAACGGGTTCTTCAATGCCGAAGAACTGATGACGGCGTCAGTGCTGGCACTCGAAGATATGCACGAAGACAATTACAACCAGGTCCTCGATGTATATGAATACGTAGATGTCGACAACCCCAAGACTGTCAGTGCCGATCTCGATAAAGCCATAGAAAAGGTTTCCCGTGTGGCGACCCTGCACCCCTACAGCAATTACGTGGATGACTGTTATGTCCTCATCGGAAAAGCCCAATACCTCAAACAGGATTATGAAGCGGCCGAAGAGACATTCAGGTATTTTGATGAAGAATTCAACCCGAAGAATCCATTTGGCCGCGTCTACAAAAGAGCGGATAATTCCAAAAGCAGGGGAGATCGAAAGAAAGAGTTGAAACAGAATCAGAAGGAACGCAAAAAAGAACTAGAAGCTGAAAAGAAGGCGAAAGAGGAAGAGCGCAAGGCCAAAGAAAAAGAAAGAAAAGCAATCCAGGAGCAGCGGGAAAAGGAACGCAAGGAAAAGGAAAAGGCCCGAAAGAAAGCAGCCAAAGAAAGAAAGAATAAGGGCAGAAGCAGGACGGGTTCACGGAAGACAAGAGACTCACAGAAATCCGATAAGAACGAAGAACAGGCAGTGCCAGCCATCGATACGACTGCCAAAACCCCGATTCTCGCTGAGCAAACAGGAAAGGTCATCGATGAAAAAGTGGCAGATACTGAAGAAAAGAAAGAGAAAAAAGAGGAAGAACCCCTTATTCCTACAGGAAAAGGAGGGAATTTCAAGAATAAATCGGCTTACAATGAAGGTTTGATCTGGTTGGCCAGGACGGCCATCGAAAGGGATGACTATGCTTCGGCCGAGAGTATCCTGAATCGCCTGGATAATTCACCGGGTATCAATAAGGACCTGACGCAGCAATTGGCGGAAGCCAGGGCGCATTTGTACATCAAGAAAAATGATTACGCCCAGGCCCTGGCAGCCCTTGACAGGGCCTATGATGCCATCAAGAACAGGCAGAAAAGGGCGCGCTATTCATTTATAAAAGGACAAATTGCGGAAAAGCTGGGCAATGCTCAAAAGGCCTATGCAGAGTACCAGAAAGCCAAAAAACTGAGTCCTGATTACGAAATGCAATTCAATGCTTCCCTCAACGAGGTCAAATTATCGTACAAAACCGGTAAAACGTCCAGGGCCAATGTCCTGGATAAGCTGGAGGGTTATTTTAGCGAATCCAAGAATGCCCCGTTTGCTGATCAGATCTACTTCACGATGGCCGAAGTCAAGCTCGAGGCGGGTGATATCGACGAAGCGATGGCGGATTTCAAGCGGTCGATCGATGCGGCCGGCGGCAAGCAGAATGTCAAGCTTGAATCCTATTACAGGTTGGCATCCCTGTTGTTTGACCGCGAGGAGTATGCCCAGGCCAAAACAAACTACGATGAAGCCCTGAAACTGATGAAGAAGACAGATCCGCGGTTCAGGGAAACGGAAAGACTCGCCAATAATCTCACAGACATTGCCAAGAACATCGACATTGTCAATCTCCAGGACAGCCTTCTGAAACTCAGCGTGATGAGCGAGGACGACCTGAGGACAGTGGCTCTCCAGATCCTGGAAAGCCAACCGGAGGTCGAAAATAAAACAGCAGCAAAAAAAGATGAGCAATCCCGGAATTTGATCGGTAGCAACAGGCAATTGGGGGCCGGAAGGAGCAATTTCTTTGCGTACAACCCCCTGGCTATGAACCAGGGAAAAGCTGACTTCAGGCGCAGGTGGGGCGACAGGAGCCTTGAAGACGACTGGCGGCGTTCCATTCGTGTCAATGCATCGCGGGGTATTGAGGACATTGCTGAAGAAGAAGAGGAAGAAACTGTTTTCTCTGACGAAGATATCCAGCGCGTCCTCAGGGGAGTACCAAGGAATGAATCCCAGGTCTTTTCATCCAATACAAAGATCCAGAATGCCTTGTTTGAACTGGGGATCCTGTTCAGGGAGAGGTTGAAAAATTACGAAAAATCTGCCGATGCCCTGGAACGCCTGATTTCAGAATATCCCGATTTTGACCGGAGGGACCAGGCGCTCTTTTACCTCTATCTCTCGCAGGATGACCTGGGCAACAGCACCCGTGTGGCGCAGATCAAGCAAATGATGTTGTCCGAATTTCCCAATTCAAAATACACGCTCCTGGCCACAGACCCGGCATATGCCCAAAGTCTCCTGGATGAGGAGGCGACCCTAGTGAGCTATTACGATGACACTTACGATCATTTCGACAGGCGTGAATTTGATGAGGTGATCCGGCGCGTGGAGGAAAAGGATGAGCTCTTCCCGGACGATGAATCCCTGGCGGCGAAGTTTGCGCTTCTGAATGCCATGGCCATTGGGAGCACGCAGGGCGAACCCGAGTATATCAAAGCTTTGGAGCAACTGACCAAGCGATATCCCAATACACCTGAAGACGTGCGCGCCAAGGAGATCCTGCGCTTTTTGCGTGGGGACCAGGATGCCTTTGACAACATATTGTACGATGAAGCTGTCCAGGCCTTTGTCGAGGAGGATAAAAAGCTGCATTATATCTTCCTGATCGTTTATGACCTGTCACAACGCCAGATCGACAATACCAAGATTGACATTTCGAATTACAACAAGAAATACCATCGTTTTGACAACCTCAAGGTGTCGAATATATTTCTCAACAGGGACAACAAGTCTCAGGCCATCCTCATCCGCAGCTTTGATGACAAGGCCAAGGCGATGAAGTATTACAATGATGCCATCAAGAATAAGGATGAATTCATTACTTCGGGTATTCCCTATGATATTTATGCGGGTACCCAGCGCAATTACCGCGAAGTGATCAAGCAACGGACGGCCAGCCAATACAGGGTCTTCTTTGAACAAAAATACCTGAACAGCAAATAGCTTCAGTCATCGCGTTTCCTGAGGGCGACTTCAGTCAGTCCAATCAGGAGGACTGTTGATAAAATGGCATAGACACCGATGACGACGCCTATGGTTTCATGGTCTGCTCCGGTGATCATGTAATAAATACTTAGAACGAACCCCCCGACCCCAAGGATGCGCATGAGGTCAGCTGAATATTCCTGGGCAAAATCCCAGGCGTCTTCGTCCCGCATGGATGCCGGTGTCCTGTAGCCATAGAAGGCATTCCTGTATTTCGGGGGCCATTTTCTCATGATATAGCCTGTCAGGTAAAAGATAGCTGCCGTGATGATTAAGACCCATTCCATTTTTATGAATTGATGAGATTTAAAAATTCTTCTTCGGTGAGAATATCTACTGTGCCCAGGGCTGTCGCTTTTTTCAGTTTTGACCCGGCTTTTTCACCAACGACAAGGATATCGAGGTTTTTGCTGACGGCCGAAATATTCATTGCGCCCGCCTTTTCTGCCAGTTGCTGCGCTTCCTTGCGGCCCATTTGTTGGAGAGTCCCTGTAAAGAGAATGGTCTTGCCGGCCAGGACAGCGTCTTCATCTGTCTCCACGGGTTTGTCCTGGTCGGTTTGGGTGACATTCACGCCTCTTTCCTCCATTCTCCTGAGCATGGCGACATTGGCTTCATTGTTAAAATAGTCCATGACGTTTTGAGCCACTACAGGGCCAATATCCTTTATCACCGTAAAATCCTCCAGCGTCCATTCTGCAAGGTCATAAACGCTTTGAATATGCTGGGCGATGAGCTTGCTCGCCTTTTTGCCGAAATGGTGGATGCCCAGGCTCAGGAGAAGTTTGTGCAGGGGATTTTGTTTTGCTTTGTCGATCGAATCCCTCAGATTGTCAGCGGATTTATCTCCAAAACCTTCGAGGGCCCTGATCTTGTCATAGTCGAGGGCATAGACATCGCTGATGTCCTTGATCCAGCCCAGGTCAAAAAATCGTTCGACGAGGGATTTTCCGAGGCCGTCGATATTCATGGCGTCTTTTGACACGTGAAAGATGATGCGTTGCAGATCCTGGGCCCCGCATATGCACTGAGGGCACCGCCACGCGGCCTCATCACCGGATTTGACGAGGTGGACCTGCTGATCTGTTGTATTGAACGGACATTCTTTGGGAAAATCAATGGGTTGTTCATCCCCGGTTCTCAGGTCTGGCAGGGATTTGACGATGTAGGGAATGACATCGCCGGCGCGTTCTATGAGGACCTGGTCCCCGATCCGGAGATCCTTTTGAATGATAAAATCCTCGTTGTGGAGTGAGATCGAGGACACGGTGACCCCAGCCAGGTGGACGGGCCTCACCTTGGCAACAGGTGTCACGGCACCGGTGCGGCCGATCTGGAATTCAACATCCTGCAAGGTTGTCGTCGCCTGTTTGGCCTTGAACTTAAAAGCGATGGCCCACCTGGGGTGGTGCTGAGTGGCTCCACACAGGTCCTGGAGGTCAAAACGATTGACCTTGATGACGGCGCCATCGATTTCATAGGCATAGGTGTCCCGGATCTTTTCCCAGTGGTGGGCAGCGTCAACGGCTTCGTTTATATTCCTGCAAATTCGGGGTTTGCTCAGGGGGAGTTTGAACCCCAACTGGCTGAGTATTTCGATACTTTTTCCATGACTGGCCAGTTCGTGGAGGATGTCATTTCCCGCATCATTAACGGCGTAGGCCAGTTGGAATATAAACGCTTCAAGTCCGCGGTTCCTGCTCTCGTTGGCATCCTTGAGGCGCAGCCCCCCGGTTGCGGCGTTTCGAGGATTGGCCCAGAGTGTCAGGCCTTCTTTCTGCCGCTGGTCGTTTTTCTGGTTGAATACATTGATCGCGATCACCGCCTCGCCGCGCACTTCCGCGGTTTTTATGCCGTATCTTGAAAATTCCGCTGAGAGGGGTATCGATGGAATGGCTTTGGCGTTGGCCGTTATCTCTTCACCTTCTGTGCCGTTGCCGCGTGTCGCTGCGCGTGCCAAAAGGTCATCTTCATACACCAGGGCTATACTCCCGCCATCCAGTTTTGGTTCAATGCTGTATTCCACATCGCCTTCAATACCCGTGAGTTTTTTAATTTGCCTGTCAAATTCTGCCAGGTCGTCCTCATTGTAGGAATTGGCGAGTGAGAGCATGGGGACAATATGTCTCACAGCATCCAGGCTCGGAGTCAGGTCACTCGACACACGTTGTGAAGGCGAATCCGCCCTGATCATTTCAGGGTGCCGGTCTTCATAATCCAGCAGCATCTGGTAGAGCCTGTCATATTCATAATCCGCAATGACGGGATCATTTTCGATGTAATATTTCCATTCATGGTATTGCAGGAGGTCGACGAGAGTATCGTAGTCTGATACTTGTTTCCGGCCCGTCAACAGCTCTTTTGAGAGGAGAAAAAATTCAGATTGTTTGTTTGAATCGTACATCTTGTGAACTTGCTCGAACGAAAATAGCAAATTCTCCTATCGCATGACTTTCAGAACAGAGGAGAGCAGGAAATTAGATTCGGAATTCACCAGGTTGTCCAGGGCGCTGTCAGCTGATCTTGCCAGCCTTTCAATATCCTTGACAACGGTATTGAACTCGGTCGTTTCCGGGGTTTTTTCCTGTAACGGCTGGATAGAATCCAGGAGTTTGATCATAGAGCCGAGTTCTTTTTCCTTGCGTTTTCTTACGATCTTTTTAAAGACCTTCCAAATGTCCTTTTCGGCTTCAAAATATTCCTTGCGCTCACCCACCACGGGGCTTTTATGGACGATGCCCCAGTCGATCAGCGACCTTAGGTTCATATTGACATTTCCCCTGGAGATATCCAGTTCCCGCATGATCATTTCAGAGCAGAGTGGTTCAGGGCTTATCAGCAACAGGGCGTGGATCTGTCCCATTGTTTTGCAAATACCCCATTCACAACTCAGTGTCCCCCAGGTAGATATAAACTTATTCTTGGCTTCCTGATACTGCATGCAATCATTTGATACAATCTTATCAATGAAAAATCAGGATGTATTGTTTAAGGGATTATTTGTTTTTATAAAAAGGAAGGGCCACAATTTTGGCTCTCAGGAACTTTTTTCTGACCTGAATCAGGATGTCATTGCCCGGTTTTGCCACATCAACGGGGACGTAACCCATGCCAATGGGCATGTCAAGTGAAGGGGACATTGTGCCTGATGTCACAAAGCCGATCTCTTCTTCCTCCGTGTTGGCGATGGGGTATCCCTGCCGGGGTACGCGTTTATCGTCGAGGACAAAACCAACGAGTTTCCTGGTAATGCCGTCGCGGCGTTGGGCGATAAAA
>JBFKJL010000140.1:0-6877 GCA_041631795.1 Saprospiraceae bacterium
GGCATTTATACCACCTGGCCGGAATGCCAGGCCCAGATTATGGGCTTTCCCAATGCAAAATACAAATCCTTTAAAACCAGGAAAGAAGCAGAAGAGGCCTTTTCAGAATCAGCCCAGCGCCATATTTCAAAAACGAAGAAAAAGCCGTCTCCTAAAGCTCGAAATATAGCCGACATAGTACAGAAAAGCATTAGTGTGGACGCAGCTTGTAGCCGCAATCCCGGCATTATGGAATACAGGGGGGTGAAGACATATAATGGAGAAGAAATCTTCAGGAAAGGACCCTATATGGGCGGGACTAATAATATCGGGGAATTTCTTGCCCTGGTTCATGCCCTTGCGTTATTAAAAAAGAAAGGGATGGATAAAGTAGTCATTTATACGGATTCGAGAACAGCAAAGTCGTGGGTGGAGAAGAAAAGTGTCAAAACGACCTTGAAGAAAGATGCCCACAATACATTGATATTTGAATTGATTGACAAGGCCCTGGCCTGGCTGAAAAACAATACCTTCCAAAATCCAATCCTCAAGTGGGACACGGCCAATTGGGGAGAAATTCCGGCTGATTTCGGACGTAAATAACTACTTGAGCCTTGCGAATTTCATCCTATATTCCACCTGTACCTCGCCCTTCCGGATACCTTCAAGCTTTCTCTTGATGAGACGCCTTTTTAGCGGTGCAATTTTTTCAGTAAACAGGATACCATCGGTATGATCGTATTCATGCTGGATGACCCTGGCATTAATGCCTTCAAAGGTCTTCTGATGAAGATTAAATTCCTCATCCATGTACTCCAGGGTGATCGTTTCCGGCCTTATCACATCAGCGCGAATATTGGGAATGGACAGGCACCCTTCTTCGTAGGGCATATTGTTTCCGTCTTCTTCGATTTTCCACGCATTTATAAAAACCTGTTTAATCCCTTTGTCTTTGTCATCAGGCTCCATTGCCTGGATAGTATCAACAACAAACAACCTGATGTCCAGCCCGATTTGAGGAGCTGCCAAACCAACACCCTGGGCATTGTACATCGTTTCCCACATATTGTCGAGCAAATGAGATAAATCCTTATAATTTCGATCAATTTCCCGGCACTCCTTTTTCAGGATCTTCGTCCCATAGGCATAAATAGGTAGAATCATAAACTAAATGTGATTTAGATATCTCTGTAAAATTAAAACAGCGCTGACTGTATCCACAAGCGATTTATCTCGGCGCCTTTTTTTCCGCAAACCACTTTTCAATATGATGTTCCTGGCCTCGTTTGACGTATTGTATTCGTTTTGAAAATCAATCTTCAAGTTTGGAAATGATTGCTTTATTCGATTGGCCAGCAGTTCGATCTCCTTGGCAAAGGAAGGACGTTCCATATTGTTGTCCCTGGGCATGCCCAGGATTATCCCTTCTACATCTTCCTTTGTTAAATAGTCTTTCAAGAATGTCCATAGTGCGCTATTCTCAACGGTCGCCAAAGGATTTGCGATAATTTTTAATGGGTCAGTGACTGCAAGCCCGCATCTTTTCAATCCATAATCGATGGCCAAAATTCTTCCCATGAATTAATATAACATGATTTTGAAATTAAAGTTCCTTATAAAAAAAGACCCCCTCCAAAATATCGGAGAGGGGTCCCATCCCAAAAACAGTAATTCTTTTATACTTTATTTCAGAACAACCATTTTCCTGGTTGCTGAGTATTTATTCGTCGTCAGTGTGTAATACAATACACCGGAATTGTCAAGCTGACCGGATGTCAGACTAATCGAATTCTCGCCTTCTGCATAGTAGCCTCTTGTCGTCATGATCATCTTTCCGTTGATATCGTGAATCGTCAGAGTCGCATTCCCGGACTCCGGAAGTGAAAATCCAATAAGCGTTTCTCCACTGAAAGGATTTGGCATGTTTTGCTTCAATCTGAACTGAATTGATATGCCTTCGGAATCCGGATCCAGTTTGAATTCCGGTTTCAGTATCTCCTTTCGATCATTGTAAAATTCTGCCCTGACCAGGTCAGAAGTCAGATTGATAGCTCCGGATAATTGACCTTTAGACAGAGCTCTGAAAGTCAGATCCATAAGATGTCCGTCCTGCAGTGTTCTGCCCTTGGCATCATTCCAGCTCACCGTCACAACTCCCCGGTCTTTTTGATCCATATTCACATGCTCATCAGTGAAGCCCAAATGGTCAGCACTCAATCCTGTCAATTCCAATACAGCAGGATCAAAGTCCAATGTGAATTGAAATCCAATGACTTCATCAAGATTTATGCTCAAAGGCACATTGACCAATTCTCCCTCGCGGATCACCTGGTTGTCAGTCAAAACCTGGACTGTCTTGGCATTCCTGGACTCAACATCCATATCTGAGCCATTGATCTGGGCTGAATTATTGATGTCACCGATCTTGACGCCGACAAAATCAACATGCATGTCACTGTTCAATCCCTCGATATTGTACACTTCAGGAATGGACTCATTCAGCGGATTCAGCGGATCAATAAATTCATAACCCTCATCAACAAATCTCCAGGACTCATTACTTGGGAAGTCATTGTAGATGCCGAGAATCAGTTTTCGCAATTCGAGGATATCAATTGCGGACACAGAATTGTCCATATTGATATCTGCCGCAATGTATTTAAACGGGCTGTCCAGGATCTCCATCCCCAGGACATGTCTTTGGATTACAACAAGGTCCAGGGTGGTTACACCATTCAATGGATTATCCGTTTTCGCCGGATCGATGGTGTATACACCTCCAGTAGCCATTTCCGGGAAGGCATAGGAACCTGAGGCATCTGTGAGTTGAGGCTCGAATGGAGAACCAATGAGATTAACTTCAACTGCTTCAACGTTCTCAGCCATTTCAGTAATGATATTCCCTTCAATCGCGACCATTCCACCATTGGTTCCCCCATCATCCGGACAGACATTCTGATTATCCTGGACATTGATGAATGTACTACAATAAGACTGGACCAGCGATCCATCTATCCCCACAATAGAAACCCAAATGTCGACATCCTGATCTCCGAGTGTTGTACAATCAAATATTTTTGACCTGTCAGAAGTATCGGATGAGAAGGACAAGAAGACTTCTCCCGTGCATGGATGACTGGATCCGGCATCAAAATCAGATGCCCAAAGCTCAACCATTCCATTGTCCACCTGACCATCTCCATCAGTATCGATCCCCATTAAATCCACTGCAAGACCGTTTAAACAATAAGGTGTCGGCGCTTTACAATTCACGATAGTAAATTCCTGGTCACACGACACTCCGTTGCCACATTGATCAGTATATGTCCAGCGAATGAGGTGCGTTCCTATCGGATAAGTTCCACTGGCATCTGCCGTGCGGCCTGTACCGTTACCTGTGAACGCAGGTGTGGATGAATGTAATGGTCCACCCAATTGCGTGTAAGGATAAATCGCATACCGCCATACAAGATTTGTGGTATCTGTGCAATCGTCAGATCCTGTGACTTTTAACTCGACGTATCCATCATTGCATTCAGCGTCATAGGTACAAACCATGATCTCATCATCGCATCCCTGGATTTGAGGCTTGACAGAGTTGATCACCTTGATGACCTGATGGCAGGTCCAGATCGGGAAGGTTCCAGTCTGGCTGTCATAACTGCACCAGTCTATAACTTCCCAGTGCCTGAGTATTTTGAAACACGCATCACCATTTTCATTGTTAAATGTGAAAACTTCATCATCATAATTGGCTGCAATGAGGTCACATCCGCCCGTTATATACTCGGGGTACCCCGTAACACCAGGATCATATTCGTTAGGATCAGAACATCCCTCAATTGTCATATCAACAGGGCAAATAATATTATTCGCACCATTGAATGGATATGAATTGATAAACGAAATGACTTGCTGGCATGTCGATGTTCTTCCACCGTCATCTGTTGCGGTAAAGGTCCTGGTCAGGGTTCCAATACCACACTGATTCAGTTCATCGAGCACTTCTTCAGAAACTGTAGCACCACAGTCATCTATAACCGTAGCTTCACCAAATTGGCCAGACAGGTTGTTAGGATCAAATGCCGTGTCGCATTCCACTGTAGTGTGTGGCGGACAGAATATCGTTGGTGCAATTTTATCCTGTATTTCGACCGTCACCATGCAATCATTGTAATTGCCAAAAACGTCAACTGTCCTGAACACGACCATTTGATCGGTGCCGACATCTGCACAACAGAAATTCGCGTTGAGGCTAAAACCACACACATCACTAATCTCGACGACATACCTGTAGCTGTTTGTACAATACACATCATCCCATTTATTGTTGCCATTAACAATGACACAGTTTTCATCAGCATGGTAACTGGGGGCCCAAACATCCCAATTAGAGTAAGACAGTGCACTCAGGTCATCCCACAAGAAGCCTGAGCCATTGTTGTGTAAACCAATCCAGAATGGATCAGCAAAGGATTTTCTTATTTCATCCCTGACCCACACCTCTTCGTCGTAATCATCAAATATAGCGAGAGTGCCCCCATACGCTTCTGCTCTTTTGCGCGCAATATTCGCCGGAACATCATAGTCAGATAGATAATAATACTTATCACCGTACGTGCCCAGGTAATCAAGCCCACAGAATGATGGTATGTTACAATCGCATGTATTATTGTCCATTCTTCTGACCAGCATGCAATGCATTTTGCAATCATCATATGAGCCATCATCAAAGACAGTCGCCGGGACAACAGCTTCTCCGCCAGTTGTCAATGAAACGACTGTGAACTCATCACACACCGTTACTGGAGGCGTGTTATCAACCACATCAACAATCATCGTACATTCAACAGAATTATAGCAGGCGTCGTATGCTTTTATAGTTACTGTATTATGACCAAGAGGAAGGACAATACCTGTTGCCCCATCATAATCTGAAATAAATCCACCGGGGTATGTTAAATCATATTTTATATTGTCAGAGCAATTGTCATCAGCATCAGGCAGTGGAATCAGCACGTGAGCACCACAAGTCACCTCACCATATGAAGACCCGGATGGTGCCGTATAAGTATTGGTTGTCACTTGCATATAACTGTTGCAAGTCATGGTAGGTGCCTTCGTATCCCTAATCTCAATGATCTGGATACAATTATACTCAAGTTCCTGACCGCACCACCATTCCCGAATGCTCCAGGAGCGCATGATCTTCCTCGTACAGCTGACAGGAGGCAATTCAATATCAGTGTAAAAAACACCGGTATTGCAGTAAAAATCAGGAATAGGGTAAAGATTGATACCACCGAGACTGGGCACACCAGTCTCTTCAGGATCCGGGTAATCATTACCATTAGAATCCCATCCTGTACCATCGCATGAAAGGGCCGTATTTTGATCAAGGCGATAACTTGGTGGGCAGACGATCAAAGAAGTGTCCAGCCTTTCCAAGAGATAAACAATCGTGCATTGGGGTGCCTCATTGCCTTTGCTGTCAACAGCATAGTAGACTCGAGTCACCTGTCGAATGTACTGGGTATCACAGTTCAGATCAACCGATGATTCACTCAAGAGGATAGCATCGACCGGACCTTCACAGGCATCCACGTATGCAGGTCCAGTGAATCCTGACAAATAGGTACATGCCACCCTCTGCGTATCGGGACACGTGACATTGGGTCCCATCTTGTCTTCCATGTGGATAAGACCCCAGCATGAATTACCGGAAACCTGGTCAATAATCTTAGCAGTCAGTGTCTTGTCCACATAATCTGATGTTACAGGATTTGGTACGCTCCCATAATCATCGGAAACTTCGACAATGAATGATCCACCTGGACAAGAAGTGTTTTGATCATTCAAGATCATTTCTGGCGTTATAAGCGCTTCACAATTTAGATCAAAAGAAACCTGGGTTGAGCCGTTACAGGCCAGAGAGCACGCTTGTGCATCCAGGGATTGTTGAGGGAAGATGGTTAAACTCAGTATTACACATAAGCCTACTCTCAACCATTTCTCAATGGATAAGTTCAAATACTTCATGAGATCCTTTTTTAATAAAAAAATTTACTGTTTGGGGATTTCACAACATCCTATGATGAATGATCTTCCCAAAAGATTAAATAGTTTACTTCTAATTCTAATTAAGGCTATTAGATTCTTCAGGTGGGCCGTAGACAGATTAAAATTCAATCTTATCTATTATTTACACAATACTAATTGAATACAAATGTAGAAATTTTAATATATGTAACAGTACCTTTTAGTGGGTATTTTACATATATAATTTCTTTAATATGATAGGGGCAAAAAAAAGCCCCCCTCCAGAAAACTGGAGAGAGGCCATCCCAAAAACCGATTTTATTCTAGTACTATTCGATTATAATCATCTTCTTAGTTGCAGTGAAGTCGCCACTATCCAATTGATAGTACAATACTCCGCTGGCACCTAATTCAGATTTATTCACTGTAATCTCATTATATCCTTTTGCATAGTCTCCATTGATAAGCTTAACGATCTTACCAGTCACATCGTAAACTTTAACGTTAGCATTACCTGCTTCCGGTAAAGTGAAACCAATGACTGTTACGTTATCAAATGGATTCGGTTGATTCTGATAGAGAGCAAACGAACCTGCTGTATCGCCACCATCTCTCAGGTCAAGATTTACAACTGTCAGCTCTTCGCCCACATAAGCCTCTGCTCTTGTAATGTCAGAATTAACATCCAACAATTCAGACAATCGGCCATTGACATTAGACTTAAATGTCAGTGTGAAAAGGTTACCGTCAGTCGTCAAAGCTTTGTCGCTATTCCAGCTCGTGGTGACGATGTTTCCAAATGAACCGAAGTTCTCGGATGTCACATCAACCTCTCCGCTGGCCACATTTTGCAGCTCAA
>JBFKJL010000141.1:0-6859 GCA_041631795.1 Saprospiraceae bacterium
CCGATGATCCCCAGGAGTTCCAGGATTGGAAAAAAGTCCAATTCAACACCTGCGGCATCAATGGCGAAACGGAGACCAATGCCTAGGCCTATCAGCAACAGGACAGATGGAATGTTGGTCTTTCTTGCAATTTGGTTGAAAAAGAAAGATAGAATAAGAATGACACTGGCCTCAATAATGAGATTATATGAGGTCAGAATACCTTCTGAGGAGAGAAAAGAAAACAAATTAATCATGCCAATTTTCTTTTAAATTCAAATTGAATATTTTCCATGTATGCGTCTAAAAATTTTATCACTTGGGTAGGCGTTTCCATTGCTTCAACTGAAATGTGAATTTCATCCTTTAATCTATGGACACCAATCTTTGAATCTTTTGACCTGAAGGGAAAACAGATCAGACTTTGCAAGATCTTGTCCCTTATTAAAGTATATTCTTCTTTGAGGGGAGTACTGGATTTGAGCAGAAAATGATTGAGCATTTCTTGTTCTTCCTGTCGGGTGAGAGGGGACACCAGTTCATTCACCGCATAGATCGCCAAAGGCGTGATGGATAAATGTCCATTTTGATCCCTCAGGATAATATTGAGCTTGACCAGACGCCCGATTTGATTTCTCATGTTTTCCCTCTCATTTTTTGGTATCATATTGATCAGGTCGGCCTGGGCAATGGATTTGTGGATCATGATCAGATCAAGCAACTGAATATTTTCCGGGGTGACAATCGCAGGAAGCATCATCGACTTTACTGATTTTATTTGATCCAGAGGTTTTTCAATAATGCCTGTCCAATGATGCAAGGCGCATCCTACAATTTCACCGTTCACTGCGAAGACCTTTTTGGCGATCTTAGCAAGGTCTGAACGAGTCAATCCATCCTTATCCTTTTCCAATAGAACATTTTGCGCAGTATCATGTCTGTTGAGTACAGTTTGCACGAATTCCGAGATCTGCATCCTGGATAGTTCAAGTTCCCACGTGAAGACAGAACGAAAATCCAGAACAGTATCCAGTCGCTGCACGAATCTTAAGTTGGCACTGACGAGAAAGAAAACATTGGTTGGAGCCCTGTCGATTTGCCTGATGATGGCCTGAGCAATTGAACGGATATTGAATTGAGGATTTGACCAGGATTCCAGGTCATCTATGATAATACAATATTTCTTGTTTACGGATAAGTGCTTTTTTATCTCATTGAGCGTTGAGTCAAGATCTTGTAGAATCTCAAACTTCCGTCCTTCAATTGTGAGAGCTGAATTGGGCTCAATAATGATGTAATTTTCAAACACATCAGCACTGATGACACTTTGGATATAAGTCGTTTTGCCCGACTGTATCTTGCCATAAACAAGGAGCGAATTCCCAAATCCTTTTTCCCAGGCGGAAATCGCATCAGCGGTTTTTTCAAATTCTGTCGTCCTGGGAACGAGATAATGGTCTTTAAATCGGCCGGCATCAAAGAAAACTTTCTGGTAAAGATTTCCCTTGACTTCAGGGGTTCTCTGTTTCAGATATTCAACAATTTGCGCATTAATGCCAGGTTTATTGTAGTCATACCTGTGTATGAAATGATGAATCTTCTGGGCGATGCGGTCAATAAAAATTCTGAATTTGGAGAATACCGATCCGGTATTTGTCATGACCTGGGTATACGTGTTCAGGAAGGCCGATTCACTCCACCCTTCATTGTTGATCATGGCTTCAAGGGTCAGGTAATTTGATATTTGCTCCTTTAAATTGACCAGGTCATTGATTGTGGTGACTCTCAACTGAGCGTATTCTTTATTACGCTTTTGGAATTCAATCGTGTTGTCCAGGGTGATTGGCGCAGGTGAACCTTCCGTGTCCTGGGCTGCCAGGATACTATGTATAAATCTTGTGCTATTCTCTGACTGGCTCCTGAATCGATTATAGATGTCCCGTAACTTTGGCATGATACTGTAATTCATCCATCTTTTGAGCTGGCTGGAGGTGTTTATCTCACTGAGGTAGAGCATTCCCATATCGTAGGATCTAATGATCTGAATGGGGCTTAATTCATTAACAACTCTGACAAGCGTGTCTTCAAACTTTACATCCAGACGAACCATTTCGACAGTCCTCTCAATTTTCGTCAATTTCTCCTCTATCTCTTCGATGCGAGAATTTTCAGACTCCATCAAGGCAAACAACATTTCAAAGCTGTTTTCAAGCTCTCTGGCCTTGGACAACTCTTTATCGATCTCTTTGTGTATGTTGTTCCGGAGATAGTTGAATCTCAACAACAGGTTTTTCAGTTGGAGATCATAATTCAATATTTTCTGGATTTGTAATTTGAGTGTTTGGAATTGAGCTTTGTATATTTCGTAAGGATTCTTGACAAGGGCAATATTCCTGCGGACTTCCTTGACTTTTCCGGGCTCTGACAACAGGGAAAGGGTTGCCTCGATCTCACCATAAAAATCCCTGGCTGTTCTCCTATATTCTTCGTTTTGCTCTTTTAAATATTGGTTGTACTTGTTCTCTGAAAGCCTTCCCGATTCAAATTTTGCGTGGGCATTTATTTTTTCGATTGAAAGATTCCTTAAATAAACAAAATAGTGTTTAATCAATTCGCAGATTTCTGTTGACAACATGTATTCGAGACATTGGTCTCCATGATCCTTTGCGTATTGATGATCATTGTTCAGAGAGTGGATCAAGGTATTCACTTCAGACCTGATCTCATTGAGTTGCACTTCATTTTCAGAACTTTGAAAACCATCCAGACTGCAGATCTCAAGTATTTTTGTTGCCTCTTCCATTGGAATTCTATATCTGAAAGCCTGACCTGGCTTTATGTAAATTTAGACAAAATCCTGATGAAGTTTTGTGTATAAGTACGGCACTCAATAATGAAAACAGGTTATTCAGAGAAACCATCTGTTAACCTGGCTCTCAGCCCCTTGTTCGTTTGATGTATTCGATCAATAGGTATAGAAATGCAGCATTCAAAATCAAGGCGATCACCACCCCAGCAAGTAAGCAAAGACCAAGGGCGCAACAATTGTCGCATCCGATTCGATGATGAACTTGGGCGTGTCTTCATCCAGTTTACCCCATGTGATCTTTTCATTGGGTACGGCACCGGAATACGAACCGTAACTCGTCGTCGAATCGCTGATCTGGCAAAAATAAGACCACATCGGCACGTGGTCCAACTGAAGGTCCTGGTGCAGCATCGGGACCACACAAATTGGAAAATCGCCGGCGATACCCCCACCGATCTGGAAAAAGCCGACACCATTATTTCCGGCATAGACCTGGTACCACTCCGCCAGAAATATCATGTACTCAATGCCCGATCTCATGGCTCGCGCATTCAATTGTCTTTCAATACAGTACGACGCAAAGAAATTGCCACACGTCGAATCCTCCCATCCTGGCACGATCACTGGAATATTCTTTTTGGCGGCAGCCAGCAGCCAACTGTCATCTGGGTTGATCTGGTATTCCCCTTCGAGATCGCCGCTCAACAGTATCTTGTAAAAGTATTCATGGGGGAAATAGCATTCTTCACTGTCTGAAGCATCCTTCCAGACTTTGTAGAGATGCACTTCAATCTTACGCATGGCCTCGGCCTCGGGGATGCAGGTGTCTGTCACACGATTGTAGTGCTGGTCGAGAAGGGCTCGCTCCTCCTTGGGCGAGAGATCCCTGTAATTCGGGATCCTTTTGTAATGATTATGTGCAACGAGATTAAACACATCCTCCTCCAGGTTGGCACCCGTACAGGTAATGATATGTACCTTATCCTGTCGGATCATTTCTGCCAGCGACTTCCCCAGTTCGGCTGTACTCATTGCGCCCGCAAGGGTAATCATCATCTTATTGCCCATGTCTAGTTGAGCTTCATACGCTTTGGCAGCATCAATGAGCGCCGCCGCATTAAAATGCCTGAAATGGTCAGTCATAAATTGAGAAACAGGTCCTTTCTGTGTCATTGTCCATTAAATTTGTAGGTCAACATCTTATAGTACAGTTTGGCAACCAAAAACTGGGGATGGTGGAGCCCTTCTATCGGTGCCAATTCAACAATGTCAAAACCGACAACCGTCCTGGAAGAAAATAACTTCCTGAGGTAGCGCAGCACCGGGTACCATTGTAATCCCCCTGGCTCAGGAGTCCCCGTGGCCGGCATGATGGAAGGGTCAAAGGCATCGAGGTCAAATGTGATGTAAACATGGTCGGTCATTTGCTCGATCGAATCCTCCATCCACCTGTTGTTACCATCCATGTCTTCTGCAAAATAGACATAGTCAGTATCCATCACATCCATCTCTTCAGCCTCCATGCTCCTGATCCCTACCTGGATGAGCTGGCAGTTTTGGCTTGCATCATATAATGCGCAAGCATGGTTATAGGGTGTCCCGTGATAGGATTTTCTCAGATCTGCGTGCGCGTCGATCTGGACGACAGTCAGGTCCGGGTAATGCTCGTAGAATGCTTTGATCACACCGATACTTATGGAATGCTCCCCACCGAAGAATGTCGGAAATTTATTCATCGACAAAAGTTCCTTTGTCCGTTTGTAAGTTTTTTCGAACATATCTTCAGGTGATAAAAAGCCTTGCAAAGGCTCCGCAACGTGAATGCCTTGTCTGTACACCTCTGATCCTGTCTCAATATCATACAACTCCATATTCTCGGAAGCGTCCAGGAAAGCCTCAAACCCCTTATCTGCTCCTTTGCCCCAGGTGCTTGTCCCATCATAGGGAATGGATTGCAGCAGAATCCGGGCATTTTCTTCCTGGCAAAACTGATCGGGTATGCCTGCGAAATTCATAGTTCGTTCTTTACTTGTTATAACCGAGAATATTCAGCATATCATCCACAGTTTGCTCATTCCTGTACACCTTATCGACAAAGTTACCTGTTTCGTCCCTGTCAATGATGATCAGTTTTGGTGCCGGGATGAGGCAGTGCTTGATCCCCCCATAACCGCTGATTGAATCCTGGTAGGCCCCCGTATGGAAAAAGCCGATGTAAAGCGGTTCATGTTCATTACTTTTGAATACAGGCAGAAAAACCTGCTGATTGAGGTCCTCGGAATTGTAGTAATCCGAATGGTCGCAACTGATGCCTCCTATATTCACTTTTGAATATTCGTTGTCCCATTTGTTGACCGGAAGTAAGATAAACTTTTCAAATATTGACCATGTATCGGGAATGGTGTTCATTATGCTGTTGTCGACCATATACCAAAGCTCGGCATCATTCTGCTTTTTCTGCTCCAGAACCGAAAATATAATGGCCCCGCTCTCTCCTACAGTATATTTTCCAAACTCTGTAAAGATATCCGGTTCCTCGATCCCTGAATCATTGCAGATCTCTTTGATATTTCTGACAATCTCATTGATCATATATTCGTAATCGTATTCAAATCCGAGATTGTTGCGTATCGGGAAACCGCCACCAATATTCAGGGCTTTTATATCGGGACATGCCAGTTTCAAGTCAGCAAAAACCTTCATGGCTTTTTGAAACTCACCCCAGTAATACATATTATCCTCGATGCCCGAATCCACGAAAAAATGGACCATCTTCAAGCTCAGGTTTGGTATTTCCCTGATCTCATTGGTGTAAAAAGCGAGGACCTCGGCCGGAGGAATCCCAAGGCGAGAAGTGTAATAAGCTGATTGTGGCTCTTCGTCTATGGCCATTCTGACGCCAATCTTAAGGGTACCGTCAAATCCTTCTGCAAACTTTTTGATACGGTGTATTTCCGGTTTGGAATCCAGGACGGTGATGGAATTCTTAAAACCCAGCTTATTCAGTTCTATGATCTTTTCGAGGTATTCGCTTGTCTTGTAACCGTTGTGGACAATGATAGTGGATTTAGACAATTCGCCTTCCTTGTAGAGACGCAGGATAATATCAATATCAAAGGACGAGGAGGTTTCCAGGTGAACACCTTCTTGAAGGGCCGCCCTGATCACATGAAAAAAATGACAGCACTTGGTGCAATAGCAATAATGATACCTGCCCTTGTAACTATTGTTCTTGATGGCCCTGTTAAAGAGATTCCTGGCACGTCTGATCTGCTTGCCGATCCTCGGCAGGTACAACAACTTAAATGGTGTTCCGTATTTTTCGATCAAATACTTGAGTGAAATGCCGTTGAATGAAAGGTATCCCTCTTTAAGATCAAAACCATCCTGCGGAAAATAATAGCTCTGATCGATCAGATTAAAATAGGTGTTCTTCATGAGCGCATAAAGCGGTTAAAGAAATAAGTTCAAATTCACAGAGTTCTCTTAAAAACGGGTGCAAAATAATGTGAATTTAGCTTTTCGTGGAAGATTTTTTTATCCCTCATTCACAAAATTCCAAGGTGCAGGATCCGCCCTCCGGATTGGTTGACAGGGCTGACACTTTTCCCCACCACCACACCTGCCTCAGGTGTGGCATATTCCTTGAGCTTATCGCCGAATACATCATATATTGCAGCAATCTTCTGACCGGACTCCAATTGATCCAATAAATTCACGCTTGTGGTCAATAATCCCCCCTTGTCAGTATATAACCAATAAGATCTTTTGCATAAAATAGTGTCCACCGGGGAAGTGATGATGTCGTCATCAATCATATCAAGGTAACAAAGTGTGTTGTGGATACCCTCTACCCCACTTTTTATCAATTTCTTCTGGAAAACACTGGGGTTGCCCACCTCAAGTGTAATGGCAGGAATGCCAAGCTCATCAGCGGCTCCCCTGAGTGTCCCATCAGAAGGCGGGTTGTGCACTATAATTTCCGCATTCTGGAGGAAAGCCAGCTTTTGGGTCACTGGATGATCCATGTCAGCACGGATGTAGTACGAATTGATCCGCCCGAATGACGCC
>JBFKJL010000142.1:0-6806 GCA_041631795.1 Saprospiraceae bacterium
CTTGGAGGCGTCCTTATTGACTGGAAGCCGGAATATGTGTACAGGACGATCTTCAACACCGAAGAAGAGGTTCGCTGGTTCCTGGACAATATCACCACCTCAGCATGGAATGCCCTCCAGGATAAAGGCCGGCCCATCGCCAGGGCCAATGCTGAATTGATCAGAGTGTATCCTCAGTGGCAAAAAGAGATTGAAGCCTTCTATGGCCGGTGGACAGAAATGCTGGGGGGTGAAATTGAAGAAACGGTCCGAATCCTCGAAGACCTTGAAGAAATGAATCATTATCGTTTGTTTGCCTTAACCAATTGGTCACATGAAACATTTCCCATTGCATGGGAACGGTATGACTTTCTGGATATTTTCAGGGATATCGTCGTCTCCGGCTTTGAAAAACACATCAAACCGGAGCCCGAGATCTATCAGATCCTCCTGAAAAGGAACAGCCTCAAAGCAGAAGAATGCATCTTTATCGATGACAATGAGGCAAACATCCGCACAGGGGAAAAACTGGGCATCACCTCCCTATTGTTTAAAAATGCAGACTTGTTGCGTCGCCAATTGAACGACATTCTCAAAACCCCCTTTGGATGAATGATCAAGTCCTAATCTAATAATTATAAGTCTATTACATATATATTAATAATTGATATGTTAATCGAATGCATCATTCACCCAATGATCATATCTTGACGACACGATAAATGATCTGAAACAGAGGAAAGTTGAAAGACAAATTGTTTAAAATTCACTTTCTTCCATGAGACCTGTCCATCTGACCTGCCGGGAAAAAGAAATCCTGAAACTCATCGCCCATGAATACTCATCCAGGGAAATTGCCCGCCAACTTTTCCTGAGTTATGAAACCATAAAATCGCATAGAAAATCCTTACGCCATAAGTTCAACGTCAAAAATACTGCAGGACTGATCCGCCGCGCTTACGAAACCCAGTTTTTGGAACTTAAAATACATTTCAAATGAATCGACTCATTACTGCGCGGCCAACCATTATTATCCTGACAACACTTATAATACCCTGGTCAGGCGCGTTGGCACAAATCGTTATCAATGAATTTCACGCGGATCCGGATCCAGTTTATGGTGATGCCAACAATGACGGTATTGTCCATTCTTCCCAGGATGAGTTTATTGAAATCCTCAATGGCAGCACTGGTGATGTCAATATCACCGGGTATGCCATAGAAGATGAAGTGGCTGTCCGGCACGTGTTCCCGGATCCCACAATTCTATCCCCCGGTTGTTCCGTCACCGTCTTTGGTGGAGGATCGCCTGTGAACCTGGCAGGGCTGATTCAGACAGCCTCAACAGGGGCTCTGGGACTGAACAACAGCGGGGATTCTATAACAATTAGAGATGATTTGGGCATGATTTTAGAAGCGTTTGCCTTTGGTGCGGAAGCTTCAGATAACCAGGCATTGGCCAGGGAACCCGATACCACAGGCTCATTTGTCAAACATACACTGGTTTCTTCAAATCCTGTATTGTATTCACCGGGTAGTGACAATACAGATCATTCACCATTTGTGTGTAACTCCTGTTATATCGACGATGTGCTGATTTCAAATCCTCATTGTGACGATACTGATTTTATTTTTGATGTCTATTTTTCTGCCACCGGACTCATCGATACTTCTGGTCTTATAGAAGTGTATGACACCATTCATCAAATGACCCTTGGATCAGGGCTGGCATCACCGATAGCTCTTACCATCCCCCTTAACTCGGATACTACCGAATTGGCCATAGTTGTCCGGGATGCCACGGACTCCACCTGCGTGAGTACATCTTCAGTACCACTCGTCCCTTTGGATTGTACGACCTGTCCGGAACCGGGACACATCGTGATTTCAGAGGTCATGCAAAATCCGGCTGCAGTTCCTGACGCCAACGGGGAATGGTTTGAAATACGCAATCCAACAGATAGTACAATTGATATCAATGGCATGATCATTAAGGACAAGGACGTCGAAATGCACACCATTGAAAATCAGGGGCCGTTGAATCTTTTACCGGGGGGATTCCTGGTATTGGGGATCGATTCTTCCATGGCAAACAATGGAGGCGTCGATCTTGACTACCAGTATACGGGATTGACATTCAGCAATTCGTTTGATGAGTTGATCCTCACTTGCAATGGTGTCATCATCGACAGTGTCGGTTGGGATGACGGATCCACATTTCCAGATCCCGAGGGTGCAAGTATGAGCTTGGATAACGGCGCGTCAGCTGACGAAAATGACGATGGCATCAGATGGTGCGCTTCGACCTCCATTTTCGGATCCGGAGATAAGGGAACCCCTGGTGATACCAACCTCATCTGCCCCTGTGCTGTCCGTCTTGATTCTCTTTCTGATCTGGAATGTGTCGGGGATGAATTTACATTTATAATTCATGCAGCCTACAATAATTTGACTGGTGGAGGACTGGAAGTTTTTGATGCTACGCACAATTCTGTTATTGACACCATTCTCTATTCAGGATCAACCATCTTGATAGCCAACCAATATGATTCTATCCCTTTCGATATCCTGTTAAGGGATGTGAACGATCATGGATGTTCGAGTCAACTCCAAAGCATCACACCACTGCCATGTACCATCTGTCCGCCTGATTATGCAGGTGTCAATGCTCTGGCGGGCGTGGTCTTGAGCGATGAAAATTATGAAACTGAAGGACACATTGAGACTACCCAAACGATTGAGGCTTCAGCGATCGTCACTTATGATTCGGCGATGGGAATTACGCTTAATCCGGGGTTTGAATCCATCATGGGTTCAGTGATCCGTCTTATTATCGATGGTTGTCCAGGTGCTCTGTTACGCGAAAATCCCGGATCCCGTGCTTATAAGGATTAAAAACCGGGAGAATTGGAGCACATGACGCATCTATGAGATCAGGTAGCCTTCATCGCTTTGAGCAGCAGGTCCCTTGTGGCCAGGACACCTTTTTCTTCGTCCATGTCTCCTTCAAATTCGACACCGATAAACCCGTCGTAACTGGAATCCTTGATAATCCTCATCATCCTGAAGAAATCAATGGTGGTTTCATTCCCGTCTTTGTCAAAGGCATAGGATTTGGCGCTGACGGCTTTCGCCAGGGGTAAGAGTTCTTTGACGCCTTTATATCTGTCATAAGACTTAAGGCATTGACCATCACTGTCTTCTTCGATGCAGAAATTATCAAAATCCGGCAATGTCCCGCAGTTGGCCAGGTTGACCCCGGCCATCACATTATTGAGCCATTGTGCATCAGACGAATACCCGCCATGATTCTCTACGAGGATATTGATGTCGTAATCCATTGCAAAATAGGCCAGCTCACCCAAACCCTGAATGCCTGAAAGGGCGACTTCTGATGATGCTCCCTCCCCTGAGCAATTGACCCTGATGGAATGGCAGTCCAATTCCGCTGCGGCTTCTACCCATTTTTTATGATTAAAGATGGCACGTGCTCTTCTGACTGGATCCGTATCCGCAAGGTGACCTTCATCATCGACCATGATCAGGAGTTGGTTCAGGCCCTCCCCCTGTGCAATGGTATTCATTTCCTGAAGAAACCCTTTGTTGAGCGCCTTGTCAAAAAAGAACCTGTTGACATATTCGACACCTTCAAAATTAAGGTTCCCGGCCTTTCTGATAAAGTCAAGGTGGGTCATGCGTCCACTCTGCAAAGCATTGTGGAATGACCATTGCGCCAGGGAAATTTTGTACAACTTGTTTTCTTCGTTATGGCCGGATGATGATGAGTTGCCGGTTTTGGCCTCACCGGTCGGCTTGCAGCCCAGGCCCATGATTGTGCATGAAGCCAAAACGGCAGAATCAATAAAAAATCGTCTCCTCTTCACAATCAAATATAGTTTTCAAACCAGGTGCCACCGACATCGCTGTATTCCATGCATCCTATCTGTTCACCGGGTTTCGGATCATAAATCAAACATTGTTTCGCTCCCACCTCTGAGGTAAAGAATCCAAATATTGTTGCCTCTTTCATGATGTGGAAAATATGTGGCGGAGCATCATCCTTGTTATGATCAGATTGTATTTCGGCAATCATGGTGTCAAATACCTTCCTTTGACCGCCTTTACCCGACTTAATAAAAGCAGTCCCATTCACTTCATTTGAGATAAGGTCAAAGTTGGTCAAAGCGGACAATACGTAAGCCTGCATGTCAGCATCCACTGTATCCATCATGGCATCTACAAAGCGTCCGATGAATGCGGATTTGGCCCCCGGTGTATCTGTTTCCGGGATGATCATATCTGCAATGGCATCTACGAGCTTCACCATGTCAGTAGTCAGGTGGGCAGGTTCCCAGCGTTCAGACGTATCAGCCCTGCACCCTTTCAACACAGAAAGTGCCACACCACCTGTCGCTGCATAACCGAGGTACAACGATGATATTTTCAAGATATCTCTCCTGGTCACAGTCATTTCATTTAGAGTTCATTATTATTCAAAGCCCTGACGGCATAATCTGCTGCCCGCGCTGTAAAAGCCATATACGTCAGGGATGGATTCTGACAGGCTGCCGATGTCATGAATGCCCCGTCTGTGACAAAAATATTCTTGACGGCATGGATCTGGTTCCATTTGTTCAGCACCGAGGTTTTGGGATCCTTGCCCATTCGGGCTGTCCCCATCTCGTGAATACCGAGCCCCGGGGCATACCTGTTTTCCCATTCCTGGACATCTTCCAACCCTGCAGCTTCGAGCATTTCAGCAGCCTGGGACCGCATATCCTTGCGCATGTTGATCTCATTCTCTTTGATCTCACAATCAAAGACAACTGTAGGCTGGCCCCATTTATCAAGGTTGTCCTCATCAAGGAACATTCTGTTCTCGTGGTATGGAAGCATCTCTCCGAATCCATGAAATGTGAAGCCCCATTCCCCCGGTTCCATCAGGGCATTTTTAAGTTCAAACCCATAATTGTGCTCCTTCACTGTTCTTGACCAACCCGATCGGGCACCACCCCCCTGGTAACCATAGCCCCTGATAAATCCTTTCATTTCTGTTCTCTTGTCCAGGTTCCTGAATCTGGGCACGTAAATGCCATTGGGGCGACGGCCTTTATAATATTTGTCCTTCATGCCGGCAAAACTGCCACTTGCTCCTGTCTGGAAATGGTGATCCATCAGGTTGTGCCCCAATTCACCACTGTCATTGCCCATGCCATTGGGAAAACGATCGGATCTTGATTTCATCAGGATCGCCGTAGACCCGATGCATGAAGCATTCAGGAATACAATCCTGGAAAAGAATTCCATTTCCTCACCAGTCATCGAATCTTTGATTCGCACACCCGTCGCTTTCTGAGTTTTGTCATCGAACATCACAGACAAGACGAGAGAATGCGGCCGGATAGTCAGGTTGCCCGTAGCATGCGCAGCAGGCAGGGTGGATGATTGAGAACTGAAATAGGCCCCATATGGACAGCCTCTCATGCACCTGTTCCTGTACTGGCACTTGCTGCGCCCATTGTGCTCTTTGCTCAGGTTTGCCGTCCGCCCTATGGTCATGATCCTGTCTGAATAGTTCTTTCTTATTGACTCCGCCACATGCTCTTCAATACAAGTAAATTCCATCTGAGGTAAAAACTTGCCATCGGGCAGCTGTCTCAAGCCCTCTTTCCTACCACTGATACCGGCAAAAGATTCAACATAGTCGTACCAGGGAGCAATATCTTCATAGCGCACCGGCCAATCCACTGCGATCCCGTCTTTAAGATTGGCTTCATAATCCTGGGGTCCAAGCCTGTAGGATTGCCGCCCCCACAACAAGGAACGACCGCCCACGTGGTAACCTCGGATCCAGTCAAAGGGTTTGATCTCCTTGTATGGTTCATCTGTATCCTTGACCCACCAATGCTTTGTCGCTTCCGTCATGGTGTAGCCCGTCCTTTCCTGCTTGAGATAATCCTGCATCTCTACGCGTGTCATCTCATTCCGCCGTGGCAATTGCCATATGTCGAGTTCCGCGGTGGGATAATCGTCTATATGTTTGACGTCCCGGCCTCTTTCCAGGACCAGGGTTTTAAGGCCTTTCTCACAGAGTTCTTTGGCCGCCCATCCACCACTGATGCCAGAACCGACAACGATTGCATCATAGGTGACTTCTTCTTTACCTTTTGAATTAAATCGCATTCTAGTAGTTTATACATTACATATTTCCATAGCCCTTGACAGGGCTTTGAACGGATCTTTCCAGGACGGTATAAATTCCTGCCCGATAAAACCCCGGTATCCTGAGCCTTTTATTGCCTGCACGATCGCTCCATAGTTCAGCTCCTGCGATTCATCAATCTCATGTCTGCCGGGTACTCCGCCGGTATGAAAATGGGCGATGTATTCCTTATGACCCGTAATTGTGGATATGATATCTCCCTCCATGATTTGCATATGGTAAATATCATAGAGGAGTTTAAAACTGTCAGAACCAATCTTGTCGACGAGCTGAAATCCCCAGGCTGTATGATCACATTGGTAATCAGCATGATCAACCTTACTATTCAACAATTCCATCACAATCATCACTTCGTTTTTTTCAGCCAGTTTGACGATTTTATCCAGCCCCCGGGCACAGTTTTCCAATCCCGCAGCATCGTCAAGACCGTTTCGGTTGCCCGAAAAACAAATAATTTTTTCAATACCGTATTCCCTGGCTCTAGGAATGATCTGTTGAAAATCATGGTACAATTTGTCGTGATTGCGCGGATCGTTAAATCCTTTGGTAATACCAAGTGCACTGCCATTCGACACAGCACATGTCAGCCCCCTTTTGAGGACGA
>JBFKJL010000143.1:0-6749 GCA_041631795.1 Saprospiraceae bacterium
AGCCAGGTTTGTAACGACGAAAACAACCTTATGCTCTCCCTGGATGATGCTGGCACTGCCTATGCCAGTATTCCCTGTCCACCGACGAATAGCATGACATACAAACCACTGAATCCGCTCTCTCTTTTCAATGGTGAAGATCCGACAGGGACATGGACCCTGACCATTGAAGATGTGGAGACGGCCTATGATGATCCCACACTCAATGCATGGTCATTGGAAGTATGTGTACCTGCTTCCGGCTGCCAGAATACCCTGGATCTGTCCGGTACCCTTTCAGATCCCCTCTACCAGGCTTCCCAAACGATCAATGCCGCAGGGACAGTGCCGGGTACTGCGACAGTCATTCTAAGGGCAGGAAATGATGTCAATCTGAATACAAACTTTGATGCAGCCCTGGGATGTACGCTGACCGTAGAGATCGGGGGTTGTCAGTGATCCTCAACTTGAGATTTGGGGACGTGAAGACATCGAGAATTGGAGATGGGAGAAGTCTCAAAGTCTCACCATCTCAAACTCTCGCCATATGCATCGAATTGCGTGGACATCCTCGATTTGTCCGGAGAACTGACTGAGAGTGTCTGCAATGCCAGTCAAACCATTAATGCTGCGGGCACTGTTCCGCCCACAGCCATGGTCTCACTTCAGTCTGGCAGTGAAATCTTCCTAGTTGAAGGATTTACCGCTGACCTGGGCTGTACCCTTAGCCTGGAAATTACGCCGTGTAATTAATTGTGGTAGTCGGCATTGTGCACGAGGGTCGTTCCACATGATGCACATGCTGTTGCAGACCCTGCACCACCGGCACATCCGCTTGGACATGTATAATGCCAAACGCCAGATGCATTTTGGGCGGCATTCGTCGGTGGGGTGGCAATTGTTGGGTTGTCGACCGGGGTCACTGTATTTGTATTGACCTGGTTGTGAAAATCCTGGTTGTGAACATAAGCCGTACCACATACCGGACAGGCTCCGGCTGAAGCGCCGCCACTGCCTTCACAATTGTTGGGGCAGATGTAATGATGGACGGTTCCCGGTTGGGTGGTTTGTGCCGTATTGAACACAGGACTTTCAGGAGTCTGGGGCGTTGTCGTCGTTGTTGTGGTCGCGGGGTCAAGCAATGGCTCAGGACGTTCCGGCTTATTTGAGCACGACCAAAGCATACCTAATGTGATGATCAGTATGGAGAATTGTAAAAATTTCATGTCTTTTTAATTAATTGGACGGCAAAGTTAGAAAAATATTATTCCCATTGCCTGATTATTTTTTTGGGAAGTTTGGATTTTATCAGGTCGTAAGACTGACGCATAAAGGATTTTAATTGCTTTGTGTCGATGACTGTATAGTCTTCCAACAGGATCCATTTGTACCTTCCAATGTAGGGCGCCTTGCTGATCCCCGGCTTTGTGACCAATGCATCAAAATCCTCATCCGCCACCTTGACCGTCATGGTCGTCTCCCCGGACAGGGAGGTGATGACGTACATTTTTCCTCCGATATTAAAGCAAAGGTGATCTTCCCATTTGATGTCTTCGGTGGTGCCGGGCAGTGATAGACAAAACTGCCTGATGTCTTCCAGATCCATGATTGTCACAATTTATCCAGTGAATTTAGGTAAATTTCCGCTTGCTCGAGTAGATCAGCTTTTTTGTCTGAACCCATCCTTTCCCAAACTCTGTACATCATGCCCATCCGTGGATTGTTTTGCAGTTTATCCCTGTGCCTGTCCAGGAAATGCCAGTACAAACTATTGAAAGGGCAGGCTTTATCACCAGTTTTTACATTGTGTTTATAAGCGCAACGTGTGCAATGGTTTCCCATTTTATGGATGTACGATGCTGATGAGACGTATGGCTTTGTGGCCACGATACCGCCATCAGCATATTGGCTCATGCCTCGGGTATTTGTGATTTCCACCCACTCAAAGGCATCGATGTAAATGCCCAGGTACCATTGATCGACCTCATCCGGATCAATGCCGGCAAGCAGGGCGAAATTGCCGGTGACCATCAGGCGCTGAATGTGGTGGGCGTAGGCCTTTTCAAGGGATTGCTCTATGGCTTTTGAAACACAGCGCATTTGTGTCTGTCCAGTCCAGAAGAAGTCAGGGAGGCGGCGGTGATGGTCGAAATAATTCATGGTTTTAAACTCAGGCATTTTTGCCCAGTAAATGCCGCGCATGTATTCCCGCCATCCGAGAATCTGCCGGATGAATCCTTCGACCTGGCTTATTGAAATATCATCGCTGTGCTTTGTCCAGTAGGCCTCTGCTCTTCGAATGACATACATCGGCGAGATCAGCTTGATATTGAGGGCAAAAGACAAGCGGCTGTGGAAGAGGGACCATCCGCTTTCCGACAAAGCATCCTGGTAAGTACCAAAATCCTGAAAGAGATTCTCGAGGAATGCTTCAAACAATTTAACGGCATCTGCACGGGTAACAGGCCAAATAAATCTCTTGGGATCGATGGCCCCTATAGATATTATGCCTGCAGACTGAATGGCGTTGACCACATCCGTGACATCATAGCTGAACAATTTCGGTGGAGGGACCTGGACATCAGAAGGCAATTTTTTACGATTTTCCTTGTCGTAATTCCACTGTCCTCCCATCGGGGCTTCAGGCCCCTCCATCAAAACATTGTACTTGTCGCGCATGGACCTGTAAAATGCCTCCATGATCATGGTCTTTTTCCCCTCAAAAAATGTTTTGACATCCATCCGGTCAGTCAGGAAGTGCTCTGTCGTCGCTACTTCAAAAGGTACGCCAAGTCCTGTAAATACTGCCCTCAATAGCACATCAAGGCGGTATTCATCGGGTTCCATGAACTGCAACTTTTCTGGGTTATTGTGCTCGATTAATTTTCTGAGATTGGCTTCAAAGGATTGCTTGTTATCCTTGTCATTTATACGGAAATACCTGACTCTGTGGCCTTCATTGTCAAGCCTTTGGGCAAACCTTCGCATTGCTGTGAAGATGCCGACAATTTTCTGGATATGATGGGTCACGTATTCGGACTCCGGCAGAACTTCCATGAGTACAAACAACACCGAGTCATCATATGTATCGAACCAGGAGTGCTCAGCGTTCAACTGATCCCCCAAAATGAGTCTTATCTCTTTAATACCGGCCATTCGTGGTGTTCAATTTAAGTGCGGAAGGGCAATCCGTATCGGAATACCTTCAGCATCGGTTCCCGGATCCTGTCCCAGCGTTTCAGGTTTGCCATGCAGCACGCATTGCCCAACAAGACTTAATACTGTGGCATCGATGATATCATCTATGGTCAATTTTCCCTCAGTGATCCTTTTTTTTTGGTCCAAAACGGTTTCATAATCAAGCTCTACAAATCTATTGATGATATCCAGGCGTTCACGAATGCCTTTCTCTGTTTTCTTTTTATACAACAATGGTCTTTTTCCATTGAACAAATAGAAGCACAATTCGGGATGGGTCTCATAAATTCGATTCCTTAACTCTGTGTTGTCTATAAGGATGCGGTCTGTTTGTTTGATCTTATTTGCCAGGTTCCAGGCCTGGATGGAGATGCCATTGCCTGTCACTGCCTTATTAACGCGCAACGCTTCTCGGTAATCAGGCGCATAGACTGCGGCTCTGCAAGGCGCTGTGAAAACTGTGGATTTGAAAGATTTCGGAAGTATTGATCTGAGCTTTACATCTACAGATCGTTTGATACTTTCGGATGAAAGACCGATGGGGATGTCAATGAAATAGAGATCAGTATGCAGGGATCGGACCAACTCTGCAATGGTTGAGAAGTGCCTGAGATTCCAGCCACTTTCTGAAAAATAACTGGCACACCAGCCTGACGGGCACCCGTCTATACCGATACATCGGATTGTTTCAGGCTTCTGCATTTCTTGCTGCAATATTTGACATCTTCCCAGTTTTTTTTCCACTTCTTGCGCCACAAAAAAGGCCTCTGACACACTGGGCATATTTTCCTGGGGAGATGGGTTTTATAATGCATCTTGCGCACCGAGGGATTCAATCTTCTTCATCAACTGATCTGCCTCGGCGTACTTGAGGTCAGAAGCCTTCCGGTCGGTCCTGGAAAGATTAAATGCTTCCTGCATAAGCTTGTCATAGCGTTCCTGCATTTTTTCGATTTCAGACTTTTTTTTGAATAATCCAAACATATTTAAATTTTTAGGGTGGACATGCCACCGTCAACATGAAATATTTGTCCCGTGATGGCGCTTGCCGCCTCCGACATAAGGAATGACGCCGCGTGTGCCAGGTCTCCTGGGTCGAGGATACGCTTCATCGGATTTTTCCCTGCAATATTTTCGCGCACCTTGTCATTGCGCAGGATCCCAGCAGCGAGTGGGGTGTCTGTCATGGTTGGCGCGATGCAATTGACGCGGATCTTTGGCGCCAGCTCGGCCGCAAGGGAACGCGACAGGCCTTCAACAGCCGCCTTGGCACTGGCCACAGATGCATGAAAGGGCATACCCTGGCTAACAGCAACGGTACTGAACAACGTGACCGATGCATTCGATGCTTGTTTTAGCTGCCTGAGATATTGGCGGATGACTTTGACAGCACCAACGACATTGATATTGAAATCATTGGTGAAATCTTCGGGTTTCAGGGAATTTATGGGTTTGAGATTGATCGTTCCGGGACAATACACGAGAGAAGAAATCCCATCGAGATCGGGCAGTTCATCGGTCAGTACATCGGCACTGATATGAGTCAGGTGGGGATGATTGATACCTGGTTCAGACCGTGATATATTGATGCAAGGTCTTAGGTCCAATTGTTGCTCCAGGATGGCGCGGCCGATCCCCTTGCTCCCGCCAACAATTAATAATGTATTCATAAACGTGGATGTTTTTGAGTCAAGTAATGATTTTTTTCATCCAGGATTTTGCGCGCAAAAGGACTTGATTTTTTTCCTGGCCCCTGCGGTGACATTTTGATAAATTCGGCATTCCTGAAAATACTGAGTTGTCGACCGTTTTGGTACACAGCCAACTGATAATATGGTATGCACCACGCAAATCTTTCGAGGATCCTGCTGAACCTGACTATAATACCCCCAGGCCTCAGCTCAATGTTGCAGTAATTCTCATCTTCAAATCCAACCCTGTAATCGGCAAACCCCTCGCTCATCTCAGAGATCGAGAATCTTTCAGAGCCAATTCCCCTTTTGCGCATCCTGTCCAAAAATGAAAAAGGCGGACCCACAAGCGCGTTGATCTCATCAATTGTCTTTTTATCTGTATATGTCACATTGAAGATCATACTGCGACAGCTTGTGCACTGAAAATTTGATTGAGCTTGTCAGTCCTGTAAGTGAAGATCTTTTTCAGTTGGTTTTTGACCAGCAATGGGTGGACAAGACGGCCGATAAACCCAAGTGGAAGTTTATATGACACTTTGTCTATCATTAAAGTTCCACTATTAGAAGGAATAAACCTGTGCTCGTGATGCCACATTGCATATGGTCCAAATCGCTGTTCGTCCACAAAGAATTCATGCTCCAGGACGTGGGTGATCTCTGTGACCCAATCCAATTTTATTCCCGGAAACGGACTGATTTTGTAACTGATTATTTGACCGGGATACATTTTGTCAGGCCGGCCTGATGTAATATTAAAACCCATATGTTCCGGAGTGATCACGCTGAGGTTGTCCGGAGAAGAAAAAAAGGACCATGCCTCTTCAATTCTAATGGGCAACCAATGTTCCGAAGTCAACGTATAAATGCCTGAGTGTTTTTTGAATTGGATATTGTCTTTCATGAAAGCTTAACTGGTTAACTCTTTTTTTGTTTAATTAAATCAATAAAAACTTTAAACAAAATTTTTTAAAGTCTGTTTAAATCCCAAAATTCATAATATGGCGCACTCCAAAGTCTTAAAATTAGGTGATAAAATTCCAGATTTTTCATGTCGCGATGAAAATGATGAATTGATCACATCAGAAAAGCTGATGGGTCACCGCTATATCCTTTACTTCTATCCCAAGGACGATACCCCGGGATGTACGAAGGAAGGATGTAGCATTCGCGATAATTACAACCAGATCAGGAAGAAAGGATACGAAGTGTTTGGTGTCAGCCCGGACAAGGTAAAAAAACATCAAAAATTTAAAAGCAAATATGAGTTCCCGTTTTCTTTACTCGCTGATCCTGAGAAAAAAATGATCGAAGCATTTGGGATGTGGGGCAAAAAGAAATTTATGGGCAGGGAATTTTTTGGTGTCCTCCGTAAAACGCTCGTCATAGATGAGGAGGGCAGGGTTCTTGGCCGGATAGACAAAGTGATCAACAAATCTGCAGGAGAGCAGCTGCTGAAGTTTATCGAGGAGATCGAGCAGGTGTCTGTAGACCAATAAGGCCAACCGGGTTGCATATATTTATTATTGCCTTGGCATTGTGTAGAACAGTGTTGTAAACAACATGGCAAGTTTCACTTCATCTGGCAAGGCCAATGAGTCATCAAAAACTTCCCAGTCCCTCGGATCGCCTTCAAAGACGGTGTACATTTCCAGGTACCCATATGTTCTATCTTCCATGAACCAGATATTCCAGTCATTCTTGTAGGCGCTTTGCCATTTCAACTGGTGACCGGCGAATAGGAATCGCCATTCTGTAAAGTCATCACGCCAGATGGGGCTAAAATCAACGATCATTTCATCTGAGCGCAATTCCCATCTGGAAAAGTCATTGCGCCATTTCGTTCTTATAGTGGCATCCAGGGATCCAAGTTCTACCGTC
>JBFKJL010000144.1:0-6706 GCA_041631795.1 Saprospiraceae bacterium
GTTCGTCCATGTGATGGTCGCGCAAAAGACAGACCATGGGAGGAAGGTGATCATCAGGATGAAAAGAATTGGATTCTTCAGTATTGAGTACTGGTTCATATGATGTGTGTGTTTGATCGGTTACTCTACCAATGTAACAAAAGTTTATTCGTCAATAGACTGATGAGTTGTTAATATTTTACACAGATGATCATATATACAAAATAACTTACCTGGTAATTTCCTATTACCAGGTATATGTTTTGTCATCATTTGAATATCTTTACTCAGCAAAACACAACACTAAAACACAACAAAATGAAAAACTTAACACTTCCTTTTTTAATCCTCGGTATGCTGCTGTTCTTTGGATGTCAGCAGGAAAATAATGTTGACAAAGCAAAAGCCGCACCGGATTATGCCACATTTGACAAGCACGTTGAAACCATCAGGGCCTTTTTTAAAGCGCACTGTGACGAAGATCTTGAACTCTGTGGCACTATGCTGGCCGACACCCTCAAATGGAGTCCGCCCTACTACAATGGCAATACATGGCTGGGTAAATCCGATTATTTGGCTGGCTTGAAAAACTATCAAGATGGTTTTGAGAATGTGTCCTACGATGAAGGCATTCTGATCGATGACACCACAGGCAGTGGATTCTGGTCAGGATCGGTCTACCCAAAAGACCAGGCCGCACCAGACCCGAACAATGTCAGGATATACGGCACCTGGAAAGGCACCTACTCAGAAACGGGCAACGATGTGGCATTAAAATACTATGCCATAGCATTCTTCGATGCGGATGGTAAAATATCGCGAATGACTGAATATTTCGATGTTGGTGGCCTGATGGCCGAGGCGATGGGGGAATAGAATTTCCCCTTTTCCTTTTCCTGGACGGAATACCTGTTTGGGCGTTCCATTTTTTTGTTAATTTCGTCATTGACATCTCAAAATAAGCGCTATGGTATTCCTCGAATTTGAACGCCCTCTTGAAAATCTCTACGAGCAATTGGAAAAGATCCAGCAAATCGACGCCGAAGGCGACATAGACGTCTCTGAAAGCATCAAAGAGCTGGAAAACAAGATCAAAACCAAGAAAAAGGAGATCTATTCCAATCTCACTGGCTGGCAGAAAGTCCAACTGTCCCGTCATCCCGAGCGCCCTTATACCTTGTATTATATCAATGCGATGTTTAAAAAATTCATCGAATTGCACGGCGACCGGACATTTGGAGATGACAAGGCCATCGTGGGAGGCATCGGCAAGATCAACGGCCAGAGCATCGTTGTCATTGGACATCAAAAAGGCGTTAATACGAAAATGCGTCAATACAGGAACTTTGGCATGGCCAATCCCGAAGGCTATCGCAAAGCATTGCGCCTGATGAAAATGGCCGAAAAGTTTGGCTATCCCGTAGTGACCCTCATTGATACACCCGGCGCCTTCCCGGGGATTGAAGCCGAGGAAAGGGGCCAGGCGGAAGCCATCGCCCGCAATCTTTATGAAATGGCCGGGCTGCGTGTCCCCATACTTTGCTATATCATCGGTGAAGGGGCCTCTGGCGGGGCCTTGGGCATTGGCGTGGGCGACAAGGTGTTCATGCTGGAAAACACCTGGTATTCTGTGATCTCACCGGAGTCCTGTTCTTCCATTCTCTGGCGGAGTTGGGATTACAAGGAACAGGCGGCGGAAGTCCTGAAGCTGACCTCGGACCACATGCTTGAGTTTGGCCTCATTGATGATGTCATCAAAGAACCCCTGGGAGGAGCACACAGCGATCCGGAAAAAATGGCCAAAACACTTAAATCACATATAAAAAAGGAAATTGCCGCCCTGATGGAACTCAGTGAAGAAGACAGGATCGAAAAGCGCCTGCAAAAGTTTTCAAACATGGGCAAATACAATGAAGTTTCCGAATCCGAAACCGTAGAAAAATAATCGATGGACACACCATTTCACGGCACAGGGGTCGCCCTTGTCACACCATTCAAGGCTGATAAAAGCATAGATTTTAAGGCATTCGAAAAAGTCATTGAACATGTTATAGCAGGAGGAGTGGACTTCCTGGTCCCACTGGGATCAACCGGAGAATCCGCCACTCTCAATGAAGAAGAAGAACGGAAAATCCTGGATTTCGTCATCCGTGTCAATAATGGGCGAAAACCCATCCTTGCGGGCAACTTTGGGGGTAACCATACCCGCGAACTTGCGAAAAAAATCGAACAATACGATTTTAAGGGCATCGATGGCATCATGTCCTCAAGCCCGGCCTACATCAAACCCAACCAGGAAGGCATTTACAGCCACTACATGGAGATCACCAAAAACTGTCCCCTGCCCATGCTCATTTATAATGTACCGGGACGAACACGATCCAACATAGAATGGGAGACCACGGTGCGGCTGGCCCGCGACAACAAAACCATTATCGGCATCAAGGAGGCATCCGGGGATCTGATCCAGATGACACGCATCATCAAAAACAAACCGGATGATTTTATGGTCACTTCCGGGGATGACGAAATTGCCCTGCCTATGATTGCCGCAGGAGGTCATGGAGGCATTTCAGTGATTGCCAATGCTTTTCCGGGGATCTTCTCAAAAATGATTCAGGCCGCTATAAGACTTGACTTTGTGGAGGCACGACGTTTGAATTTCCTGATCTACGACCTGCACAAATGGCTCTACATCGAAGGCAATCCCGTAGGCATCAAATCTGCATTGGAGATCCTCGGATTATGCGAAAACCATGTCAGGCTCCCCCTGCATACAATGGCAAAAAATAATTACGAGAGACTTGCCCGGGAAATCGAGAAAATGAAAGCCCTGGCCTAAATGCCCTTGATGCGGGTCCACAGATCGCGCATCAGCTTTTTTTCTTCACCTTCGGGCGGGCCACCTTCGGCATCAAGCACATAGTAATTGCCTTCGCTGTCCTTGTCCAGAGGGAATCTGAAGATGTAATCACTTTCGCCGTTGCCATTGCCCCTGAATGTGCCATACCTCAGGTCGTTGACCTGGTACTTTCCGTCGGTACGCCTGATGACATTGTAAAATCCCTTGCTGAACCACTGGAGGGTCTTCAGCGTCCGGTCCGTTTCCCAACCTTCGATCAGGTCGTGGTTCTTTGGGATCGGGTTGAATACAATAGGCGACTTGTCGAATAGCGAATATTGGCCCTGGTAGTATATCGAGTCAGTCTTTACTGTAGCGCTCCACAATATATTGTTCAGTATGGATGGTGTGCTCAGATAATCGGTATACACAATATTTTGCTGAGCAAGTTGCCGCTTGAAGACATGATCGACACGCTGCTTGTTATAGACTGTAAATGCCAGGTAGGCGCAACTGATCGCAATTCCCGCCCAGTTCAGTATACGGCGCTTATCCGAATCCCTGTCGTAAAATAAGGCAGCCAGAAGAAAGAAAAAAAACGGCGCTGTATAGAGCGGGTCGGCAACCGAAATTGTACTCCACGCCACACGCGCATTCGAAAACGGCGCAAACAGTTGTGTGCCATAAGCCGTGAAACAATCCAGAAGGTCATGGGTAAACAATGCAAGGAACATGAGGATACTCCAGTCCATGAAAGACAGATCCGGTTTGATCTGTGGCTGATCAAAGTACCTGTTGTGCATCCATCCTGCAGCCACTCCTACAGCACCCGCAGTAAGCAACAGATACACAGGCCATAGAGAAGATGACATACCAACATAAAGCACCGTGCCAGCGATAAGTGCCAGCAGGGCCGAGCGCATCCCGATGCCGATCCATTTATGGTGTCGGCTCCGGTAAATAGAATGAATGAGGTACCCCATAACAAGCCCACCCACGACGGAAAAGAAAATGGAATGCGAAATGCCTCTGTGGAAAGCCAGGGCATTGACTTCGCTCATAAATGGACTCGCCAATACATCAAGATCGGGTATTGTCCCCCCTATGGCCCCCCAGAGCATGGCCCTGTTGCCCAGCTTTTTTCCGAATGCAGCTTCACCGACCGCTGCACCCAATACCATTTGTGAGAGTGAATCCATTATGTATTAGAGACAAAAGTAAATGTGAATTGTTTACTTTTTTTTCTTGAGCAGTCCCATCGACCTGAGAGCGGCGGATGATGCGGTTTGCTCAGCAGATTTTTTATTGAAATCCTCGGCTGTCGAAACTTCTTTGCCATCGACAAATACACCAATTTTAAACCGGTCGCGCTTATCAAGCTTATACTTGTTAAGGAGTTTGTAGGTGATGTTTTTATTCTCTTTCTGGCCCCATTCAAGCAACCGGCTCTTGTAATTCTCATCACTCGTTTCCAGATCATGGATATCGAGATACTTCATCAGGATCTTGGATATGACATAATCTTTGGTTCGTTCATATCCATATTCCATATAAATGGCCCCGATCATGGCTTCAAAAGCATTTCCCAGCATGGAATAGCTCATCTTACCCTGGGTGTATTTGATGAGGATGAGGTCGATCCCCATTTTTTCCGCAACCTTGTTCAGTGTTTTTCGCTGGACGATCTTTGAACGCATTTTGGTCAGGAATCCTTCATTCTTGTCCGGGTACTTACGAAAAAGATATTCTGCCACTATGGTTGACAGCACAGCATCCCCGAGATATTCGAGGCGTTCGTTATTGTGCGATCTGGGTTTTTCGGAATTATTGGCCATGGATTTGTGGTAGAAAGCCAGTTTGAACAAACCCATATTGTCCGGGACAAAACCGAGAACGGATCTCAGTTTCCTCGCCAGTGCGCGCTCATTGGAAATGTAATAATTATAAAAACTCCTGATCACATTCAGCTTCAGTTATCGTGCTTTTTAAAAATAACTGTAGAATTATGACCTCCAAAACCAAAAGTATTGCTCAGCGCGTATTGTACTTCGCGTTCCTGAGCTGCATTAAAAGTAAAATTAATTTTTGAATCCAATTCCGGGTCGTCTTCAAAGTGATTGATCGTGGGTGGAATGGCTCCTTTTGTGAAAGCCGTGAGGCAGGCAATTGCTTCAATGACGCCAGCGGCGCCAAGCAAGTGTCCTGTCATGGATTTGGTAGAACTGATATTCAGATTATATACATGGTCTTTGAAAACCTGGTGAATGGCCTTGACCTCGGCGACATCACCCAAAGGCGTCGATGTGCCATGGACATTAATGTAATCGATCTTGTCATGAGACAAACCGGCGTCAGCCAGGGCCATTTCCATGACTTCTTTGGCACCCAGGCCTTCCGGGTGAGGTGCAGTCATATGATGGGCATCCGCTGTGGCACCACAACCCACGACTTCTGCATAAATTGTTGCCCCCCTCTTTAAGGCATGATCCAAGTCCTCCAGGATCAGTGCTCCGGCACCTTCACCAAGAACAAAGCCATCGCGATTCAGGTCGAAAGGCCTGCTGGCCGTTGTAGGGTCATCATTTCTTTCTGACAACGCTTTCATGGATGAAAACCCGCCAATACTCGCTTTTGTCACTGCGGCTTCAGATCCGCCGGTGATCATAATATCTGCCCGGCCCAGTCGAATGGCATCAAATGAATTGGAAATCGCATGGCTCGAAGACGCACAGGCCGAAACGGTGGCATAATTTACACCGCGAAAACCATATTTCATCGAAATATGCCCGGGAGCTATATCGGCAATGAGTTTTGGGATCAAAAAAGGACTGTACCGTGGTGCACCCGAGTTCAGTGCCGCTTCTTCAATATCGTGCTCTATAGTCTCAAATCCACCGATTCCACTTCCCCATATGACTCCTGCACGTTTCAGATCTATAGCGTCCAGATCCAAACCACTGTCATTAAATGCCTCTTCAGCGACAATCAACGCATATTGTGAGAACCTGTCCAGGCGGCGCACTTCCCTGCGGTGAAAAAAATCTTCAGAATTGTAATTTTTAACCTCTGCGGCAAAACGGGTTTTGAATTGGGAAGCGTCAAAACGGGTGATCGGTCCGGCGCCACTTTTTCCATCCAGCAAGCCGCGCATGTATTCCTCCGCTGTATTTCCTATTGGTGTCATGGCCCCAATGCCGGTTATGACAACTCTTTTCATAGCGTAAAGTTATCTGTTTTACTTAAAGGCTCAGAAAATAAAATAAAAAATCCACAAATGAAGTCAACTCATTTGTGGATTCTAAATCCGATTATACAACGCTTATTGTTGCTGTTCGACAAGATAGGATATCGCCTGGCCCACAGTCTGGATCTTTTCAGCTTCCTCATCAGGAATGGCAATATCAAATTCTTTTTCGAATTCCATTATTAACTCAACAGTGTCAAGTGAATCTGCTCCAAGATCGTTTGTGAAACTCGATTCGTCGGAAATTTCAGATTCATCAACACCTAATTTGTCAACGATAATTTGTTTTACTTTTTCTGCGACGTCTGACATAATGAATGTTTTTTTATTTGAGCCGCAAAATAAACCATTTAACAGGGAGTATCAAATGTTTTTGAGGCATTTTTACGAAAAAAAAGGCAGGAGAAAAATGGTCCTATAGTGTTAAGGGTACACTTACCCAATGAAATATATGTAATTTTGGACACTTAAAATTATCTATCGTGGGCAATCTAAACAGAGTTGATCATCAAAAAACCAAGATCGTTGCTACGGTTGGCCCAGCCAGCCGTGACTATAACACCCTCCTGAATCTCGTGAAAGCCGGCACTGACGTCTTCAGGCTGAATTTTTCCCACGGCACCCACCAGGACCATCTTGAA
>JBFKJL010000145.1:0-6687 GCA_041631795.1 Saprospiraceae bacterium
ATAATAGAAGCACTTTGGAAACAGAGGTTTTACGAGGTTGGGCATTTGAATTGAATGAAAATTTTGATATTTCAAATGATTTTGAACATTTATTTTATTAAATATATTAACTTCGACCTCTTCGTTCCAGTTAATAAAATGAATTTAAACAATTGATGATGAGTTTATTAAGGAAAGTTTTAACTGTCATGATCCTGGTGGCCGCATGGACGATCGGCCAGACCCAGGATATACACTTTTCGCAATTTTACATGTCTCCACTCAATATGAACCCGGCATTAACGGGGGTCATGAATTGTAATACGCGACTGGTGGCCAATTACAGGAACCAGTGGTCCCAGGTTTTGAAAGCAAACGCCTACAATACATATTCCGTTTCCTACGATCAGAAAATCGCTGTCGGAAGAACTGATTATTTCGGTATAGGTGGATCTTTCTGGGGTGATGTGGCCGGTGAAACGCGATTTGGCACCACGCAGGGAAGATTGTCCCTTTCCTACAGCAAGAAAATGGGCGGCTACAGGAATAGCGCCCAATACCTGGTCTTTGGAGCTGATGCTGCCGTCAGCCAGAGACGGATCCGGCAAAATGATCTGAGATGGCCGACACAACACGATGGCAACGGTGGTTTTGATCCCACCCTGCCCTCAAATGAAATCATCAATGACTACGATTTTCTTTACGGCGATATTGCAGCCGGCTTGTTGTGGTTCAGTGTTTTGGATGAGAAGAACAATTACTATGTCGGAGGAGCCATTCATCACCTGAATCAGCCCAATGTCTCATTCCTGGGTGATGTCGTCTCGCTCTACACGCGTTATACCATCCATGCCGGTGGCGAATTTGAAATAAAAAGAGGAACAAGTCTTGTTCCGGGAGTCATATACATGTCCCAGGGCAACCACCGGGAATTGAATCTCGGGACAAGTGTCAGGTTCAATCTCGGTTCAAGAGCTGATCAGCAATCCTGGCAAGTTGGTGGCTGGTTCAGGACCGGCAACAAGGTTGACGGGGGATTGCATTCTGATGCCCTGATCCTGTCCACGCGATTTGATTATGGTAACTATGGTATTGGATTCAGCTATGATATCAACGTGTCAAAACTCAGACAAGCATCCTCTGCAAATGGTGCCTTTGAGTTTTCGTTGAACTATTATATCTGTGGTCCTGAGTCCAGGTCTGTGTATTGTCCCAGGTTTTAGGAAGTATACCACGCAAAAGTCTGATCCCATGTACACTTAATGCATATTAAGCGTTAATACCTATTTGATAACCAAAAATGATAAAGAACAATGTTCGGGAGTAATCAAAAGAAATCATCAGGAAATCTGTCAGCCTCCGGGGTGTCCGCAGTGACGGGGTCAATCGGCATTAACACACTTGTCGCCGGCACCCATGCCGAAGGTCAGATCGAAACCACAAGTGATATCCGTATCGACGGCTCCATTAAAGGGAGCCTCCGGTGTAAGGGCAGGATGATCATCGGTCCAGAAGGCAAGGTAGATGGCGATGTGACCTGTACCAATGCCGTGATAGAAGGGACATTCACCGGCCAGCTGAACGTCACTGAAATTCTTGATGTTCGTGAATCAGCCAGGGTCCTCGGTGACATCAAGACTGGAAAACTCGTGGTTCAGACCGGAGCCATTTTCAATGGCAAATGCGACATGGGCGCCCATAAACCAAGGGTGGACCATGTAAAGGAAAAATCCATGAAAACAGAAAAAGTCCTTGAAGTGCCGGCAAGCTGATGAACAATCGGACGCCGCAAAACAGGTCTTCCGCTGTCAGATACATGAAATATGCCGGAATGGCCTTCCAGCTTTTCGTGCTGCTTGCGGTCACCGCCTGGGCAGGTCAGAAAGCAGATGCGTATTTTGGAACATCTAAAGATTATATCACTGCCGCCCTCATCCTTTTCGTCACCTTTGCCTATATGTACAAATTGTACATCGACTTGATGAAATCCTCATGAACAGGAAGACATTCATAAAATTTCTCCTTGGCGCTATCGTTCTGAGTATCACCGCCCATTCGGTTATCAATATGGTCATCCCGGTCTTCAAATACCTGGATTTCACCCTGATGTGCATCGGTTTGTTTTCGGGCATCTGCATTCTCTTTTACTGGCTGGGCACCACTTCATCAAAATCGAAGGACAAGAATTTCTTCATCTACATCATCCTTTTCAATGTTTTTGTGAAGCTGATCGCCGCTTTTGCGCTCGTTGCCCTCTATATCAAGCTCCGAAGCCCGGGTGACAAATATTTCGTGGTTCCATTTTTATTTATTTATTTCATCTTCACCCTGTTTGAAACGTACTTCTTAAGTTTACAAGCCAAAACATCCGCCTAATGAAGGATGCTCACAACTACAATATAAAAATCGATAATGCTTCTGAAGTCGCTTTGAGTGAAGCAGATCTCGAGAATACCAGGATCCTGGAGCTCAACGACCATGAAATATTATTCATTGAAAACAATACCATCATCAGGGCGAAAATCATTGAGTTCGACCCATCTTCAAAATCCTATATCCTAAAGGTGAATGGCAGGACCATCCACCTGATCCTCCAGAATGCACTGGACCTGAAGATCGAACAAATGGGCCTGAATGCCCATGCCCATGATCATTTGAAAGTCGTGGAAGCCCCGATGCCGGGACTTGTCTTATCCATCGAAGTTGCAGAAGGTGATACCGTAAACAAGGGCGATAACTTGCTCACCCTTGAAGCGATGAAAATGGAAAACATCATAAAGGCTGCTGGTGACGGAACGATTGGAAAAATACACGTGCACGTCAATGACAAGGTCGATAAAGGCCAGCTGCTGATCTCGTTCTAAAAAACTCTAAGTATCAAGGTGGTCATCCTTCTTGTGGGCCTTATACCTGCCTTTGCCAAATTTGGTCCCGTTGAATTCAACACGCCCTTTCAGTGAGGCTTTTTGATCTTCATCCAGGGCATTGAATTCTTCGCATTTCTCAGAACAACAGCCTCTGTATTTTTCTCGACAGGCATCACACTGGATGAACAGGATATGGCACTCATCATTGGCGCAGTTCGTATGTGTGTCGCACGGAGCGCCGCACTGGTGACAGGACGCAATGACGTTTTCCGTAATACGCTCACCCAGGCGCTCATCAAAAACAAAATTCTTTCCAATGAATTTATTATCAAGACCCTCCTGCTCAACCTGGCGTGCATACTCAATAATGCCACCATCCAGCTGGTAGACATTCCTGAATCCCTTGTGCTTGAAATAGGCGCTTGCCTTTTCGCACCGGATGCCCCCGGTACAGTACATGACAATGTGCTTTTCCCTATCATCTTTTATTGTGTCCAAAACGACAGGCAAGGCCTCGCGAAAGGTCTCGACATCAGGCAAGATGGCCTTTTTAAAATGACCGACCTCGCTTTCGTAGTGGTTGCGCATATCTATAACAATCGCATCATCCCTGTCAGTCAATTCATTGAATGCCTTTGCGGAAAGATGAACCCCTCTATTGGTCACATCAAAGGTGTCATCATTCAGCCCATCAGCCACGATCTTGTCTCGAACCTTGATCTTCAGCTTGTAAAAAGATTTACCGTCGTCCTCGATCGCGAAATTGAAGCGCACATCCCTGAGAAAATCGATCATGTTCAGGGTTTCACGCAAAGCATCGATCTTGTCTTCAAAAACAGAGATCTGTCCGTTGACCCCTTCATAAGATACATACACCCTTCCAAAGACGCAGATTGAACTGAGGATTTCATACAAATGGTTCCTGAAAACGTGGGGATCATCAATGTGGGCATACTTGTAAAACGAGATTGTACGCCGCTTCTTATTCTCAGCATTAAGCCTTTCCTTGAGCAGTCGTTTATCTACCCGGTTATAGAGGTGCATCATCGCTTTTGCATTAAACGTGAGCTAAAAAACAATGGCAAAGTTACATCAAATGCACTTATTCTTCCATGAAAAGATTGAGGACTTCGAGAGCAGCTTTTGAAATGACAGTTCCCGGACCAAAAACGGCAGCCACCCCCGCTTCAAAGAGAAAATCGAAATCCTGTGGCGGAATGACCCCGCCTACAATGACCACGATATCTTCCCTGCCGATCTTCTTCAATGCTTCAATCGTCGCAGGGACAAGAGTCTTGTGCCCTGCCGCCAGGGATGATATGCCCAGGATATGGACATCATTTTCCGCAGCCTGCCGGGCCACTTCTTCGGGCGTCTGGAACAAGGGACCAATATCGACATCAAAGCCGAGGTCGGCAAAGCTTGTGGCAATGACCTTGGATCCCCGGTCGTGGCCATCCTGTCCCAGTTTTGCCACCATGATCCGAGGCCGCCGCCCAAATTTCTTTTGGAAAGCTTCGGCCATGGCCCGCGCCTCCATATAATGCCTGTCGTCCATAACAGATTTTGAATACACGCCTGAAATTAACTGATTATTGGCAACAAATCTGCCATATACATTTTCCAGGGCCTTTGAAATTTCCCCAAGCGTTGCCCTGTTTCTGGCCGCTTCAACGGCAAATTCAAGGAGGTTCCCGTTTTCTGACCGGGCTGCTCTTTCAAGGTTTGACAGCGTTTCCGATACTTTTGTAGCATCCCTCTCTGCTCTTATCTGCTGAAGCCTTTCTATTTGCTGTGCCCGTACTTTTTCATTATCGACCTGGAGGATGTCGATGGGTGATTCCCCTTTATTGGCAAATATGTTGACGCCGATGATCTTTTCCTGGCCCGTGTCAATGCGCGCCTGTTTTTCTGCTGCAGCCTGTTCGATGCGCATTTTCGGGATTCCCGCTTCGATGGCCTTTCCCATTCCACCCATCGATTCGATCTCATCCAGGTGTTGCCTCGCTTTGCTGTACAACCGGCCTGTCAGATTTTCAATGAAATAGGAACCACCAAAGAGATCGATCGTTTTTGTGATGCCCGCTTTTTGCTGAAGGTATATTTGTGTTTCCCGGGCGACTTGAGCAGAAAAATCCGAAGGAAGAGCCAGGGCCTCATCCAGGGCATTGGTGTGCAGGGACTGTGTGCCTCCAAAGGCAGCCGCCATGGCCTCAATCGTTGTGCGTGCCACATTATTGTAAACATCCTGTGCTGTCAGGCTGTAACCTGACGTTTGACAATGTGTCCTTAATGCTCTCGATTTTGGGTTTTGGGGATTGAACTTTCCGACAACATCCGACCAAAGCAACCGGCCGGCACGCATCTTGGCAATTTCCATATAAAACTGCATACCGATGCCCCAGAAAAATGAAATGCGCGGCGCAAAATCATCGATCTTCAAACCTGCATTCAGGCCTGCCCTGATGTATTCCCAGCCATCAGCGATGGTATAAGCCAGTTCCAGGTCGGCCGGAGCACCGGCTTCGTGCATGTGATAGCCGCTTACACTGATCGAGTTGAACCTGGGCATGTGTTCTGACGTATATGCAAAAATATCCGAAATGATTCGCAGGGAATGGGCCGGAGGGTAGATATAGGTGTTCCTGACCATAAACTCCTTGAGTATGTCATTTTGGATCGTCCCTCTCAATGATTCAATGGCAACCCCGCTTTCCTCTGCAGCAACAATATAAAAAGCCATAACCGGGATCACCGCTCCGTTCATCGTCATGGATACCGACATCCTGTCAAGGGGAATGCCATCAAAGAGGATCTTCATGTCTTCTACCGAATCGACTGCCACACCCGCCATGCCCACATCGCCTTTCACGCGGGGATGGTCAGAGTCGTAACCCCTGTGTGTCGGAAGATCAAATGCGACGGACAGGCCCTTCTGTCCCGCAGCCAGGTTGCGCCGGTAAAAGGCATTGCTTTCTTCAGCCGTGCTGAAGCCCGCGTACTGCCGTATGGTCCAGGGTCGTCCAAGGTACATCGATGCGTATGGCCCACGCAGGTAAGGCGGAAAACCTGACAAGCTGCCCAGGTGAGGGTTCATCAGTGCATCATCGTGAGTGTAGCGGTTGTAGATTGGAATGCCCTCGGGTGTTGTGCGGACTTTCTTTTTGGTTCCCATGTGAGAAATATATGAAAAAGTTCAGAGAGCATAGGGATAATAATTTGCCCGATTAAATCAAAAAGCCTCTTCCTGTCAAGAAAGAGGCTTCGATATATTCAAATAGTACTATACGTATTAATAATACTAATATATAAAAAATGCTATTGATTGACTTCAGTCTTCGTAAAAATTCCGGGATCCTGAGCCGGTGCGTTCGAATTGGCATTCAATTCATCCGAAGGATAGGGCAATCTCTGGACATGTCCCGAGGCGCTTGAATCATTCAGAGGAAATGGCACCACAATATCACTGTCATTCTTACGCAATCTCCTGTGGTCATCAAATGGCATCCATGTCAGGAAACCGGACACATAACGCTCCTCCACAATTTCCCTGAGCAATGCCCTGTCTTGTGCAATATTGTCCGGGTTCTCCATACCCCCGGCCATAAAATCGGCAGCTTCATAGGCATCATAGGCATATGGCTCCGAACTGAAATTGCTGTTGAGGAAAGCCCCTGTATTCAGCCAGGCCCTGAAATCATTCAGGTGGCCCAAACCGACATCAAATCCCTGTGTTCTTGTCCCTGCCTCTGCCAGTGTCAAGATGTTCTCGGCATAGGAAATAAGGTTTTGAGGCTCAAACTGCTCGATGATGCCCAGGTTTGAAATCCCATCGGTTTCG
>JBFKJL010000146.1:0-6665 GCA_041631795.1 Saprospiraceae bacterium
ATTATTCCTGAAATCAGGTAGGTGGCCATTTTCCGGGCAAAATAAGGGCCCAGGGAAGCACCCTTGGTGCCGAGACCATTAAAAATGTAAAGATTCTCATACCTGGGATGTCTGCCTAAAAATGGCCGGCGATCTTTTGTGCTGGGGCGAATCCCTGCTTTGTGATCATGGATTTCAAATGGGCTGTTGATGGTTTGCCTGATTTTTTCTTGCCACTGTTCATAGAATACAGTCGATGGCAAGTGATCCCGGATGGTTTTGTCATAGCCACCTCCTGACCAGAACAGGCTTCCTGCATTCATCGGAACAAGAAAGATGTCATCACGAAGAATCTTCTGCTCATGGAAATCTCCAATTTTCAGGAGAAGGGCCTCCCCTTTGACCGGCTGAAAGGGCAGGTATTTGAAAAATGGGTTTAAAACCGCCCGATAGCCTTCACAAAATACGACCAGTTCATATACACATCCCTTGTAGGAGCATTCGTGTTCATTCACAGTCAATTGGGTGTAATCGAAGTCATCTTCGATCAGTATACCCTGGCCTTCCAGCATCGAGCGATACCTCTTGATAAGATGGGCGATATCCACCTGGTAAGACCCGGTGATCTCGCCAAAACGCCTTTGTGACCTGACCAGGGTGACCCAGGCCCCAGGCTCTGCAGGGTGCTTTATGTACGGTGCATAAATTGGATCGGCGGTCCTCGCCATCCAGTGGTTTTCATTGGCCGGCGTATTGAGGCTGCGGATAATATTCCTTTGGTGGACAAGTGTCGTTTGGAGGTAGACCTCTAATTTTTTATAGGTATCAATCGCCATGGGCAGCAGCGTATCGATCATCCAGCTTTTGACATAATGCCGACCGGTCACCGGATTGATGATACCGGCAGCCGCTGCAGTTGACGAGAAGCGGTGTCCGTTATCGAGAACATTATGAAGGACGCCTCTTTGTCCAAGTTCCATTGAGAGGAGAGTTCCTGCAAGCCCCTGGCCTACGATCAGGATGGGTCGTATGGCAGCCCTACCCTTCACCGAGCTCAGAAAGGATTGCTTTTTGCTTTTTCGTCAGTTTTGAAACCACAAGATCGTAGGAATGGTCGATCAACCGAATGATGAAATCATTTTCCAGGCCATTTTCGATCTCTATGGTATTCCAGTGCTTTTTACTCATATGCCAGCCTTCGATGATTTGTGGATATTTTTCTCTCAAAGCCGGGGACCAATCAGGGTCAGCTTTAAGATTTGCCCTGGGCTCGATCTCATCCAAAGGCAGGAGTGCAAACATTTTACCCAGCACCTTGAAGACCAGCGTCACTTCATCGAATGGAAAGCATTCTTCTGTAGCGGGTTTTGACAAACAATATGTCCGGAAGGTTTCTACATCCATCAGGGTCTTTTTTTATGCCTGCGCAAAAATTTATCCATAAGTTGCTGATGATCCAGATCACCAGGATCGAAGGTTTTGTCGTAGAATCCAGCCAGATGCCTTTGGCGAAAAGCCTCATATAGGGTGACTGCGCACGCGACAGAGATATTGAGGCTCTGGACCAGGCCCACCTGCGGGATCGTCAAATTAGAATCCACAAATTGCAGGGCTTCTTTCGAAATACCACTGTGCTCATTGCCAAAGACAAAGGCACACGAATCCTTCAAATCCATATCGTAGATCATCGAAGAAGCCTGACCAAGATGCGTCCCGAAAATAGACCTGTAACGAGACTTCACCACTGAAAAACACGAATCGACATTATCGAAAACATGAAAATCCAGCCATTTGCGGATGCCACTCGAACTGGATTTTCCAGGACGGTACCTGTCTGGATCAATGCGGGGGTCTGTGATGATGACATAAAGTTCCTGGATACCCACGGAGTCACACGTGCGCATGACTGCTCCGATATTATGAGGATCATGAATGTTTTCAAGGACGACGGTCATCGACTGGCGGCGTGCAATGGTTTGCCTGAGCACTGTTGATCTTTCTTCACTGAGGGTCACAAGAACAAATTAATAAGCTTCCCGTTTGAACCGGTAATTTTCGAAATTAAGGATCTCGATATGTTTATTCTGAAAGTAATTAATGTCTTCAAAACGATCCAGGCTCGCATCATCGGGAAAGACTTTTTGAATATCGTAAGTGGCCTGCAGGAGTCCTTCAGATGATCTGCTCAGGAAATATTGAAACTTCCTGCCGTATTTGTAGAGAGATTGGCCAAGAAAATACATCATATCATACCCCTGGCAGGCATCTTCAGTGGGAAAATCGTTGTACTTTTCAAAATACGCCCTTCGAAACGCTTCGACAATGGGATCCTTTTTGTCCACGTAATAGGATCTGCAGATCCGCATGTTAAGGATTGAATAATATTCAAACCCGATCTTTTCTGATTCATAAAGGATCGGCATCCCGTAGAGGATGACATTTTCAAGACCTTTTTCACCACTGAGTTTACGGACGCAGCTGTAAACAAAAGATTCATCCTCCGAAAATGACCAATTTGGCAGGATAAACACTGTCGTTTGACCTTGGAGGAAAATGCTGTCAAAAGCGGTTTCCCCTATCCTGAGACTGTCTTCGTCAACATAATACTCATTGAAAGGTCGATGGCCTTCTTCCCCATCATAGGCAGATGCCAAGTTTTGGAAATAGTCAATCCTATTCCTGTCAGAAGTTTTATCACGTCCAAGGAGAAAGACCTGGTCATTGCTGAAGTGCTCTTTGACATGACGAACTATAGCATTGTAATGATCCAGCAAACCGGGTTTCAATTGAATGTAATAAGGATTATCCCTGGCAATCCGGCTGCTTGACAACCAAGGACTGACGACAGGGATTTCGTTCACCTTCCCAAAATTGGCTGTATTGACAAGCTGATCCCTGTTGCGTGGGCCAATAATCAGGTCCGATGACCTGCAAGCTCTGAGTTTCGCATCAAAACTTCCAGATTCAATATCCTTGACATTGACCAAAAGATCAACACCCTCCTCTTCCAGGACACTGAGTGCCATTTTAAGACCGGCGTAGAATTGGGTTAACCTGTTGATGTCCGTCCCTTTTTCAAGGACATCATCAAGTGGTTTTCGTTCAAGTCCCAATGGCAATAAAAGGTCGATTGTATAGCGATCTTTCTTTTCCATATCCAGGTCAGTGAGAATACCTGTTTCAATGGGGATCGTCCTGTCAATTTCGATCCACTGGATTGTATCCATCTTTCCGGAGACGTTGCTGTCGCGATCGACCTTGACGGGTTCTTCTTTTTTAATGGGGGGTGCCTCTGCCCTGGTGACAAGTTTTTTCTTTGTTCTGCAGGAAGACAGGAACAGGATCAGGATGATCATCGCAAATGCGGTGACGTTATTCCCATTCAATTGTCGCAGGTGGTTTTGTGCTGATATCATAAACGACTCTGTTTATTCCTTTTACGGTATTAATGATTTCATTGGAAATTGTACCAAGCAAATCATGAGGCAACAAACTCCAATTGGCGGTCATGCCATCCCGTGAATTAACACACCTCAATACGACTGTAAACTCATAGGTGCGTTCATCACCCATGACTCCAACGGAACGAACGGGGAGTAAAATTGTCCCGGCCTGCCAGACTTTGTCGTACCAGCCCGATTGTTTCAGATGTTTGATGTAGATGGCGTCGGCTTCCTGGTTGAGCGCTATCTTTTCTTTCGTCAGTTCTCCCAGGACGCGGATCGCCATACCCGGGCCGGGGAAAGGGTGTCTGTGCAGGAAATTCGGACTCAGCCCAAGCGCGTCACCCACTTCCCTGACTTCATCCTTGAAAAGCATGCGCAGAGGCTCTATCACTTTCAACTTCAGTTTTGCCGGTAGCCCACCCACGTTGTGATGCGATTTGATCGTTGCAGAAGGACCTTTGACTGATACCGACTCAATGACATCAGGGTAAATGGTCCCCTGGGCGAGCCAGGTGATGTTGTCGAGCTTGTGGGACTCTTCATCAAACACGTCAATGAACTCGTGACCGATGATCTTTCGCTTGCGTTCAGGATCTGATGCGCCTTCTAGGGCAGTCAGAAACCGCTCGGAAGCATCGACGCCAATGACATGAATGTCCAATTCTTCATAGGCCTTCATGACTTCCTCGAATTCATTTTTCCTGAGCAGGCCATTGTCGATAAATATGCCTGTGAGCTGGTGGCCTATCGCACGCTGCAACAATAAAGCTGCCACAGTACTGTCCACACCACCGGAGAGTCCCAATACGACGTTTTCGTTTCCGACTTCATTCCTGATGAATTCGGTTGTCGCCTCGATAAATGATCGCGTTGTCCATTCACCCTTGCACTGGGCGATGCCAAAAAGAAAATTACTCAGGATCAAATTGCCGTTGTGCGTATGTGTCACCTCGGGATGAAACTGCACCCCAAAAACATTGATGGAAGGATCATTTGACGGAGACCGGAAAGCGGCGATGGGAATACTTTCAGTACGCGCAATGACTTCATAATTCGTTGGTAGATCAATGATAGAATCTGCGTGCGACATCCAGACCGGGTTGCGATTCTCAATATTATTGAGAAAGGCGTTGTTTTCTCCTTCAATCAGCAAGTTGGCATAACCGTATTCACGTTTTGATGATTTTTCGATCCTGCCACCCAGGTTATTCGCGAGCAGCTGGGCGCCATAGCATATCCCCAGTACGGGTTTTTTTGTGATGATTTCAGAGACGTCAAGCAACAGTGCATTATCATCATTGACCGAGTAAGGGCTGCCCGACAGAATAATAGCTTTGATGCTGTCATCTGAATAGTCAACTGTGTGATTATAGGGATAAATTTCAGAATACACATGCAATTCCCTCAATCGACGGGCGATCAATTGCGTGTACTGAGAACCAAAATCGAGAATGATGACCTTTTCCATAAGCCGCAAATATACATATTTGGGTTATGGGTCATATAAAAAAATTTAAGGTGCCTTAAAACGACTCAGGCTCTGACTGTTACCGAATGGAGTAGTTGATATAATTCCTGTCTGTGTTTGCTGCATCCAGTATGATGAGGATATTCGATCCCTGGACACCTTTGAGTTCGAGATATGATTTGCAGGCATCGAGGCGGTTTTGGGCCAGTTCCCGACTTGTGGCAGATTCAAGATCATATAACGAATTCAATTGGATGATTCTTTGACCACCTGATCTCATGTTGCGAATGATCTGATCCATTCTTGTCATTGCCGAAGGATCAAGAATTGCAGATCCATCTGCGAAGACGATGGCATTGCCAATGACATCCGGGGTTGGTTCTTCAGGCACGGCAGCCGTTTCAGGCCTGTCTTCAGGCACAGCCGCAATGGTCTGGCCAACCCTTAATGGGCTGTATTGAAACGCATTGGCCGGAGCCTTGGCGTATCCCCGCATATGGTCTGGAATTTCTCGATGGACTTCCAATATGTCCCCACTCTGAGAAAGCGTTGCTTCCGAGGCAACCGAGTTGATCAGGACAACGGTCTTTGTTTGTCCCTGCATATTCTGTACGTTGAGGGATACCACAAAAAATAACAGGTAAGATAATTTCTTAAACATGGCTAAAGATTTTTGGATATGTTCAATAATTTAAATAATTAATCAAGCAGCCCCCTGCCTGTTTTCACAACTTTACCCTGTTGTTCAAGATCCTTCATTAGCTTGTCTAAAACACCGTTTATAAAATCCTTACTTTTTGCTGTGCTGTATTGCTTCGCAATTTCCACATATTCATTTAACGTCACTTTGGTCGGAATAGTTTGAAAATGGAGCATTTCACATATTGCCATCTGCAATAATATCGTATCTACAATGGCCAGGCGCTCATGATCCCAATTCTCCAGAACCGGGATGATGATCTCCATCAAATCCCCCTGTGATTCACAGCAAAGATTCAATAGTTTCTCACCAAAATCACTGACTGTTTCATCCTGGGGAAAAAATGTCCTGAAACTGTCCTTGTCGGCATTGGGCAGCGCCTTGAGATATTTTTTTACAGCGCCGATGACCACCGACTTATCATCCGGCCAGTTGTAATAAACATCCTCCAGGGCCTCATTGAACATTTCATTTTTGCGACAAAACCTGTACAATTCAAGGAGGAGGTCAATAACCTGGTCTTCACTGCCAGGGGTCAGAACAAACTTGATGTATTCCTGTTCCTTGGCAAATTCTTCATAAATGTTATCAATGTAGTCAGCATTGACGATTTCGTTAAAATTTAAACGATCAAATTCCTTTTTTAACCTGAGATTTTGATGGATATCTTTGATGACCGGGTTCTCAAAAAACTTTGGTGAAAATGCATTGTCGTAATCGGATGGCAGGTGCTTTGACTTTCGCTTTTCAACATCTTTCAGCGAAACCTCCGTAATTTTATAAATGAGGAATATATTGTATAAAAACAAATTATAGGTCCACTCTATCCCACTTGAATAAGACTGGTACAGGTCAGAACAATCCAACACTTCATCCCTGTCCCTGGAATACAATAATTGCATGACCTTTACACGTACACTTCTTCTACTCAGCATTATACATAAACTTTTTATGCATTAAATTTTCATCTAATATCTGGTACAAATAAATAGATTTTCATTATAAAACGCTCAAATATTTTACCAAATTGAAAAATATCGGACGCCAAGGTGAAAAAATATTGCCTTTAATA
>JBFKJL010000147.1:0-6608 GCA_041631795.1 Saprospiraceae bacterium
ATGGCCAGGCCGATCTTGCCAAGGTTGGATTTGGGAATACCTTTCGTAAGCTTTGTCCAGGTTTCGCCACCATCGCGACTGCGGTGCAGACCTGAGCCGGGACCACCGCCCATATAGGCGGCGACAGTCCTGTGTCTTTGCCAGGTGGCGGCATAGAGGACATCGGGATCGCGCGGATCCATCGCAATGTCCGTCACGCCGACCCACTCGTCATCACCAAGGGTCCTGTACCATGTCTCGCCGCCATCCGTAGATTTGTAGAAACCGCGTTCGCCACCCTTTTTCCAGAGTGGCCCCTGGACGGCAACGAAAATGACATCAGAATTCCCGGGGTGGACAATGATCTTTGAAATATGTTCAGATTCAGGCAGCCCCATGTTCTTCCAACTGCTCCCTCCGTCCGTCGATCTGTAAATCCCATCCCCGTAACCCACATGGCGGCCACCGACGTTTTCCCCTGTGCCTACCCATATGATTGAAGGATTATTGGGATCAATCGTGATGCATCCGGTTGAATAAGATACCTCACCGTCGAATATCGGCTTCCACGTAATCCCTGAATTTTTGGTTTCCCAGACCCCGCCGGATCCAACGGCGACATACCAATGGTTCTCATTATGTGGGTGTATGGCCATATCCGCAATCCGGCCCGAGCAGAATGCCGGTCCCACTGATCTGAGTTTCATGGCAGAGACCAACGAAAGCTCTTTTTCTTTCTTCTCGCTGTCTTGACCATACATGAAGAAAAGGGGGACCATAAATAGGATAATGAATAATTTTTGCATTTGATTAGACTTTAAATATTGAGTTATACTTTGTTATTTTTCAGGTTCTGGTAAATAAATTTCCGGTATCGGATTATCCTCAGTTTCTCCCAGCCAGAATATATGGACCACCCACCAACGCTCGCCGTCGTTATACAGTTGGATGCTGTTGATCCCACGCGCAAAAGGTTCAGTATCCGCGGCACTCTTGTAAGATTCATAAGTACTCCACAGGTGAACCAGTGATCCGTAGGTTTGCATTTTCCTGTGGATCTCCTTTTCATGGAATCCATTGGATTCAAGGTATTCACCGGCCGTAGTGATGTAATCTTCAGTGGTCATGATGCGATATACAACCTGCTCATTCAGCATCGGGCGCAGTGGCATGAGACGGGCTTCCTCGATGAAGAGATAACGGAACCTGTCCCAGTCCCTATCGACGCCTTTATCCCCTGAGATGACATCGTAAAGTGCCGCTATGATACTGTCTACGGAACTGACATCATTTTTATATTTTCCTGACTCTTGCGCACTAATAAAAACGGGCAGGCAAAACATCAAAACAACAATCAACCTGTACATAAGAATTTATTTTCGGATGGGCAATTTAATGAATGATGCGTAATCTGCATTATGGTGTATGGTGTTTCTTGCGACGATCCCGTGCTTTTCATTATAGTTGTTCCCTCCGGTATTAAGATTGCGCGTAAATCGGGGAAAATTGCTGCTTGACACTTCAATCCTGATGCGGTGGCCTTTTACAAAATAATTACTTGTGGCCATGGGGCTCATTTTGATCTCATAGACTTCGCCCTCACGCATGAAGGCTTCCTTGTCAAACCCTTCCCGGTAGCGGGCTCTTTGGATGGTCTCGTCCAGGTTATACGCCCTGCCATCCGGGTAGACATCAATGAGCTTGATCGTAAAATCAGTATCGCGTGCATCTGACGATACAAAGAGTGTCGCTTCAATAAAGCCGGTCACTTCGACACCTTCTTCCAGAGGTGGTGTTGAATACACAAGGATATCGTTGCGCGCTTCCAAGTGTCGCTGGTCAAAAGCCCCGCCTTCTATGGCATTGCCTGTGCAACAGACATTGCCGCCGTAGGAGGTGACAGGGTTATGGGGATCGTAAACAAAGCGGTCTGAGGGTTGGGATTTCCGGGGTTTTGTTTGTGTCAAAACCCCATCACCGAAAAGACTGTTGGCCTTCCCGTTGCTGTTCAGGTAGTAAGTTTCCATCTGCACATCCCGTGGCGGCCATTCTTCTGAGTTTTGCCACTTATTGCTGCCCATGGTGTAGTACTGCACGCGTGGCGTCTTTTTCCCAAAGTCGTTGTCCTCACCTTTCAGCCACCAGTCAAACCAGGCATAGATCTGGTCATCGTAGTTGAGCCGGGCATCCCCCACAGCTCTTTCCCCGACAATAGTATTCTCAGTCGCCCGTGTGTACCGGCAGTGCAGTGTCGGGGCGATGACAAGGTATTGGTTATCGGCCACCTCCGGGTCTTTGATATTCTTCCTGACATGGTTATACAGTTCGATGTTGGGACCGATCGACACGTCATACCAGGAGCAAAACCAGAAGGACGGCACCCCAAATCCCATATCCTCATGGTACAATCCACCCCTGTACCATTCGGGATCATTGGGCTTACGCCGGATCATCTTGTCATAGATCTCGGTCTTGCCATTTATGTTTTTTAAGATGTCTTGTACCGGCAGATGTGCCAATGCCTCAGACATATCCACAGGTGGATTTTTGGGTGCCAGGTCGTAAAATCGGCTGATGCGTATCAAATCTTCCTGTGTGGCACCTTTGGGAATGCGAGGTTTGAATTTGTCGTGCTCAACGCCATAGAGCCAGGCTGTAAAGAGCATTTGCTGAGCCCCACCTCTGTAGAAATTGCCCTGCTCGTGGTAACGGCCGACCTTGCCGATGCCCGCACCGTAACCCATTGGTACCATGGCAAAGTGCGCAGGGTGATCAAGCGCAGCCACAGCCATCTGCCATTCTGCGGTGGATGAACAGCCATAGGTGCCTATCCGCCCATTGCACCAGGTCTGATCTTTCAGCCACGAAAAAGCATCGAATCCATCGGTGAGGGGGACGCCAAGGATGTCCCATTGGCCTTCAGAAAAATACCGGCCCCTCTCGTTTTGAACTACATAGGCATAGCCCCGCTTTACAGCTTCGTAAGCTCTTCTGGCGGTTCGTGTCTGTCGCTCACCATCCCTCCATGCATTGAAGTTGTACGGTGTCCTCGAGAATATGACGGGTACTTTATTCTTTGTTTTAGGACGGTATATATCCGTGCACAAGCGGGTGCCATCACGCATTGGCATCATGACTTTCTGATCGATCACGGCGATCGTTTCGAGCGTATCCCAAATCGTGGTTTCATTTTGGGCTGTGGTTGTTTGTGTGCCAAAACAGCCCAGGAAGAGGATGAGTGAAAGAACTACATTTTGCTTCATAGTTCGGGCATTTTTTTCCGGCTTATATATTTCAGGGCAAGCTAAAGATAAGCAAATGAAAGGTATAAAAATACTCCAATAAAATGTCTGATGAAGCAACACTCTTTCAGTCAGGCACGCTCAATGACATTGGTCCATAAAAAATTGAGCATATATTGTTCAATCCGGCCTCAGACCCAAACTTGAGATGTGTTTACGGACATGTTGTCGGTGTGGACACCAGGGCCCCGGTGTTGTCCACAGTTATCCTGTAGCAGGTGCTGTCCGGGGAGGTCAGGATGAGCGCGCTCATGGGATCCCTCAGGTAGAGGTCCGTTGAATCCATGGTTATGAATCCTGTACTTTTGGGTTGCTCATATATCGTAATATCCAGGGAACCGCCATTATCGCCATATTGAGTGTCCGTGAATTGAAAGACCATGGCCGTGTCCGCTCCCGTAAAATTGTAATAGTAGGTATGATCGAGCCGAAATGTGTCTACTGTTGGACGCAACGTGGTGATAATACTTGTTGTTAAGGGCGGGTAACATGGAATGGTAGTATTACACCCAAAGGGACAACTGTAGTAGCAATAATAATATGCGGCATCAATTCCATTCCTGATGAGCGCAGCATAGAATGATCCGGATATGACCATGGAATACGTGTTCTGACTTGACAGCACGGGTGTCGAGTGATTATACGCACTGGTGAATGTCATTGTAAACTGGTCAATCAACGAAGAATCAGAAAAGGCATAGGTCGTATCGGGATTGATTTGATTCGTCTTAACCATGCGTGCGTGCACAAGGCTATTTGAATTTATTGTGAGATACCCTGCAAGGGTTAAACCGAGGAAACCGGAGATGTAGATGAAAAGCTTCATTGGAAATATTTTTAAATGCATTAATCGTCATGAAAATGGCCGTTCAGCAATCTTTGCAGGTGCCCACTCTCAAAAGCCGCCCTGACAAGTCCCGCGGCATTGCGTTCGCCGAACTTGACCAGCAGGTTCTTGCGGTGGCTTGTCACCGTATGCGGGCTGACATGCAGGATCCTGGCAATTTCGTCAGTCGAATATGCTTTTGATATGTAAAACAGGACCTCTTGTTCGCGGCTAGAAATACGCATAGTCAAACAATGTGATCCCTAACTTAGACTCTGGTGGCCATTAAACCAATGAGAAACCGGTTTGCACTGAAATAAACTGAAATGGCCCGTAAAACCCTCCTGGTGGCGTGTGACTATTGAGCTTGTAGTTTAAGGGTGTCATACAACTTTTTAAGCGAGGACGCTTAAAAGATCAGGCGGCATGTATTGATTAAATCAGTCTGGGGATATATCCGCAAGAAATTGTATCACCGGGGCCAATGATCTGGACGGGACCTCCTCCATCGGCACATGGCCGGCTTCAGGCAGGATCACCACTTTGGCATGTGGAATATTGGCTTTGAAAAACGTGGTGTCCTCCGGGCTAATCCACTGATCATCTACACCCCACACCAGGAGTGTGGGAGCGGATATTCTTGTAAGCTGAATCGTCTGGTCTGTAAATTTAGTCCTTGCCCGGTGGACAAAGGCCTGCCTGTTGCCTTCGCGTAAGGCCAATTTGTAATACCTATCCACAAGTTCATAAGTGACCATGCTATCATCAAAATACACCTCACGAAGGTTTTTCCGGATAAATGATCTGGGTGTGACGCGCTTCAATAGGAAACTGGTCACAGGATTTTGCGCCAGTTTAAAGACCAAAGGCGACTTTTTATCTGAAGGCGCACCGGACGGTGCAATGAGGACCAGGGCCCGCACCTTGTCTGGATGCATTGCGGCATAGCCCCACGCAATGCGGCCACCCAGAGAATTGCCCGCAAGTGTAAAAGAATCGACCTCTAGGCCATTGAGAAATGCATCAAGAAATGATGTGTACATTTCAATCGAATAATCATTTGCAGGGTGTGGCCCTGTCAAACCAAATGCTGGCAAATCCATGCGGATCACGCGAAAGTTCTTTTTTAACTCCTCCGTCCATGCATCCCAGGTATGGAGTGAGGCGCCTGTGCCATGCAATAGGACAATGGCAGGGCCCGACCCTTCATCCCGAAAGTGCACCGGCATGCCCATGAGCTCCATAAATTGGGATGTATCGTTGGTGTAGTCTTGCTTTAAATCTTCAGGATCGATATCGGGCATGCTCATCACAAAAAGCGCGATGACGCCAAGCGTCAATACGGTGACAATAAGGGACAGTGATTTTTTCAGCATGTTGATAATCTCATAGACAAAGGTAAATAACTTAAGTGATTAAGCGTGGACGCTTAAATGATCCTTCAACGGGAAATACATTATTTTAGAATAAATGAGATCAGCGTTTAAGTATGCACACTTAAAACATTGCTTTGAAAAAATTAAAGGGCTATAGTTTTCAACCTCAGGCTGTTCAGCACGACGCTGACAGAACTGAAGGCCATGGCGGCTCCGGCGATCATGGGATCCAGTAGAAACCCATTGATGGGAAACAAAAGGCCAGCGGCAATTGGAATGCCTATGATATTATAGATAAAGGCCCAAAACAGGTTTTGCCGAATACCCATGACGGTCCGCGTGGATAGCTTGAATGCCCTTGGAATGGCAGACAGCTTCGAGGAAACGATCGTTATCTTGGCCACGTCCATAGCGATATCGGATCCCTTCCCCATGGCTATGCTGACGTCTGCTTCAGCCAGCGCGTGCGCGTCATTGATGCCATCCCCGACCATGGCGACGATCTTACCCGCTTTCTTCAGTTTCTTGACGTATGCGGCCTTGTCGGCGGGAAGCATATTCCCCTTGTAGGATTGGATGCCTGTCCGCCGCGCTATGGCTTCGGCAGTCTCCCGGTTGTCGCCGGTCAGCATGTGGACTTCGACACCCCTGCCCCGCAACGCCCTGATCGCATCGACTGAATCATCCTTCACGTCATCGGACAATGCGATGAGGGCGATCACCCTGTCGGCCGTAAAAAAATACACTGTTGTTTGGGCCGCTTTGCGCCATTTTTCAGCCAATGCATTATGATCTTCCTCGACACTGGTTCCTCCTTTAACAAGAAGGGATTCATTTCCCACGAAATAGGTTTGCCCGTCTGGGCTTTTTGCCATGACACCCATACCTGTTATGCTTTCAAAAACGCTGATTTCAACCTGACCAACATCCTGCTCTTCGAGATAGCTTGCAATAGGTCGTGCCAGCGGATGCTCTGACCTGTTTTCGATAGAGCGTAAAATGGGACCATAGGATTCAGCGTCATCTGCCCTGATCCACCGGATCTTTGTCACAGTGGGATGCCCTTGTGTGATAGTCCCCGTTTTATCCAAAAGCACCGTATCCACCTTATGCGCCATCTCCAGG
>JBFKJL010000148.1:0-6547 GCA_041631795.1 Saprospiraceae bacterium
GTAAATGAAAATAGAGCCCCTGCTTTGAAACCTTTTTTCCTTTGAAAAAAGGCAATAGCATTGTCACAAGTTTCAAAAAGTATGCTTTGATCATTGTAAATTATTCCTAGAAAATACTCTGAATTGAAAAGATAATAATTGAAAGTATATGTTTGATTGCTAGGTTTATTTGACTTTAATACATTGAGTTTATTTCTAAGTTCTTCAATTTCTTTATCGACAGATATGGATTTCTTAGTTGTAAGTTTTTGAGCAAGTTGAATGTAGATGTCTTCAGCATCGATTTCTTCTTTGAGGTATTGTAAATTCTTTGCGTACAGATTAGTGTACTTTTGATATCGAAGCTTGTTATAATCAAATAATCCATAATAGAATTTTAATTCTCTTAACAACAATACATTTAGATCAATGAAATTGTACTTAATTGAATTTTTTAAGACATTTTCACATAATTGTATTGCAGCATTTCTTTGGTTTCTTTCAATTAGGATTTTTATAGCTGCCCATGTTTTATATGATCTATGATAAGCTTTTTCGTATCGTGATTTAGAGTAAGCTTGAATATCAATAAAAAATAAGGTGTTAATTAATCGATTGCGCAATCGGTATTTCAATTTCACATAAGAGGGATATTTTTCAGACGCGTCGTAAATGGCGCGGGCCGCGTCCGCATCGGTCCGGAAGGTGCCGTTTTGTATCCCTTCGTAAAGTATCCTGGATTTCTCGGACAGGTGGGCGTTTTCGGAAATAATTTCGATTTGCTTGACCTTTTGCCGGGATATCAAATCAACGAGTGCGTTTAAAACCTCCATGTCAGATGCTTTACAAATTTCGCCTAATATACATATTATCAGTCGTTTACAAAAAGGCCATTTGTTTAATATTTGCGTTTTGCATGTCCTCAGATATGACAATCTGTTATCGTAAAATCCTTTAATCCGTCCTATATTTGTATTGAGAATGAAATCAAAAGTGATTGATCTCTAAATAGAACACCTGGTTGCCCGACGACATGCGCGTTAAAGTCAAGTCATATTTAAGGAAAAAATGCATGTCCTCAAACCTTGTATTTTGTTATTTTTTTGGTATGGTTTTCGCTTTAGTTTTGAAGTATTAATTCATTCGTTTACTAAATACTTCAACTATGGAAACTGTTATTTTAATATTAGCAGCTATCGTAGAGGATATTTTAGGTGGATTTTAGTTCCACTTTCCTCTGTCCATACTTAATAGAATATTCATGGGTGATAAAAGATTGAATATTTTAGGGTGTTAAAGTAAAAAGTCAAATTTAAGAGTGTTAAAGTAAGATCCTTGTCCACAGGGCCAAGGATCTTTTTTTTTGCCTGCCTGCGCCCTTCATCTTTTTCCTGGCGCATTTCGCCTAATTTTTGTGCATTCCGAACTCCAAATACGTAATTACGCGTTGATCTTATGTGCGAATCCTGAGGATATCGTATTTTAGACTCTTGTTTTACACCACACATACATGACAGACGGGTACAAAAAAAGATCATTCTGGCGCCGACCAGAGGGCGTGACAGGCGCATTGTTCATTATCGCCCTCCTCGTGGGCGCGGGCATCCTGGTGCCCATGGTCCTCGGACCACTCATCACCCTGGCCAAGACAACGGCCGGACTCATCGCCATCCTGGGCACACTGGGCGTCATCATCTTCCTCGGCCTCGATCCCAAACTCAGGAACCTCGTCTGGTACATGTACAAAAGCACGATGCGCTGGATCACCGGCCTCTTTGTACAGATCGACCCCATCGGCATCCTGAAGAGCTATATGGATGAAATGAAAGGCAACCTCCGCAAAATGCAGAAACAGATCGTCAAACTGCGTGGCCAGATGCACAAGCTCAAAGAGATGATGCTCAAAAACCAGAAAGAGATCCAGTCCAACCTCAAGTTGGCATCCAAGGCAAGGGCGTCCAACAAGGAAGCCGTGATGATACTGAAATCGCGAAAGGCAGGCCGCCTTCGCGACTCCAACATGCGCCTCGAAGATCTCTACAAACGCATGGAAGTGCTTTACCGCGTCCTCGTCAAGATGCACGAGAATTCATCCATTCTCCTCGAAGATGTGGAAGACCAGGTGCGGGTAAAAGAGCAGGAACGCAAAGCCATCCACGCCGGGCATTCGGCCATGAAATCGGCCATGTCCATCATCAAGGGCGATAAAGATAAAAGAGCCATGTTTGACGAAGCCCTCGAAGCCATTGCCGATGACGTCAGCCAAAAGGTCGGCGAGATGGAGCGCTTTATGGAAATGTCGGAGAACTTCATGTCTTCCATTGACCTGCAAAACGGGGTCTTTGAAGAAAAAGGCCTCCAGATGCTCGAAAAATGGGAAAAGGAATCCACCTCCTTGTTGCTGGGAAGCGAAAAAGCTTCTATCATCCTTGAAGCCGAAACGAGCACCGAAGCCCTCGACCTGAATGCACCCGTCAAACAACCGGAAAAAATCTCGAGAACCAACCAGTACGACAGTTTTTTTGATTAACCATATAAAGAAGATTTATACTTATGCCACGACGATTGACCCTGTTTTCAAAACTCCTGATCACCTTGCTGATTCTCGCGGCCATCTTCTTCGGCGGCCGCTGGCTTCTGAACAACACTCAGTTCGGGCAGGACCTGCAACAAGCAGCCGAGGAACAACAAGCCGAAACTGTGAAAAGCCCGGAGAGCACGAATGACGCCAACCGCTCCGGTGGATTGTTCAACCGCTCCGGCGGTGCATCAGACGACAATACCCTCCGCGTGCAGTTGGTCACGTGGGGCGGATACGCGCCCGGACTGTACTTCAATGAAGGCGCCCAGGCCAATACACGCAGCCGTTTTTACAAGGATTATGGATTCAAAGTCGATTACAAACTTGAAAACGACCTGATCAATGCCCTCAACGCATGGATCGCAGACGAATACGATGTGCTCGTCCAGACGGCTGACGCTTTCCCATTGTATACGGCACCCGATGACATCAATGCCTACAACCCCAAGGCCTTCATGCAAGTCGACTGGTCACGCGGTGGCGATGCCATCATCGTCAAACGCGGGATCAATACCGTCAATGACCTCAAAGGCAAAAAGGTGGCCGTGGCCGTCCCGTCCCCGGCCCAGACCCTCCTGATCTCCTCCCTGGAAGCAGCCGGCCTCTCTTACGAGGATGTCACAGTCGTCAAAACATCGGACAATCTCAAAGCCGCAGAGCTCTTCCGTTCTCAGGACATCGACGCCGCCGTGGTATGGAGCCCGGATGATGTTATAGCCACACGTGATGTGCCCGGATCGAAGATCCTCCTGACCACAAAGGAACAATCCCATATCATTGCAGACATCATGTTTGCCAAGGAAGAAGTGATCAACAGTAAAAAGGCCATGTTTGACGGTTTCTACGAAGGCTGGATGCGCGGTGTGGCTGAACTCAGGAATGCCGGCAATCGCGAAAAAGCCGCCAAATACCTCGCAGAAATGAATGAGATCAGTGTGGAAGATGCCACCGGCATGATGGCCAATGTGTATTGGACAACTCACGGAGACAACCTGAACTTCTTTGGACTGAACAATGACTTCAGGGGACAGACAGGCAGTGATCTCTATTCAAAGATGAGCCAGAAATTCGTCCAGACGCAGGATGCGGAGAAACTTGCACCCAGCTGGCGTTCTGTCATCAGCACCGGCCCCGTTCAGGCTGCCTCCGCACGATTGACGGGAAGCAACTACGATCCGGAAGGCGGAAAGACATTCAAGCCCCCAACAGCCACTGACAGGTCTATACCGGCATTTGCCACCAAACCTGTCAGCATCAATTTCAATACGGGCCAGTTTGCCCTGTCCGAAAATGCCAAAACCATCATAGACCTGCAGTTTGCAGATGTCGCCAAGTCGTTCGGTAACGTGAAAGTGCGTATTGAAGGCAATACCGATAATGTCGGTGGACGGCAGATGAATATGGACCTGTCCCAGAAACGTGCGAAGGCCGTAGCCGATTACCTTCAGTCACAGTTCAATATGGACAGGAACAGGTTTGTTATCGTGGGCAATGGACCAGATAAGCCGGTCGCCGGCTGCGAAACAAATGCCACCGCTGAATGCCGGGCCAGGAACAGGCGGACGGAATTCCAATTGATTCCATCCTGATCCCGGGCCTATGGCATGGATGTTCACATTGAGGGGCGATCTCAAAACGCGCACGCGGCTTATCCTCGAATTGTGCGGCGTGGCGATCATCATTGCGATTTGGGTGATCATCACAACTGGTGAAAATCCCATTGTACGTTCAGGCATATTGCCGAGACCTCTCAAGGTGCTCAATGCCTATGGCGACCTGTATAAGGACAACAGCCTCATTCAGAATTCTTTTAAATCCCTCGGTCTGAACATCGCCGGGTACGCCAAAGCTCTCATGCTGACCATCCCGTTGGGTTTCATCATCGGCCTGTACCCGCTTTTCAGGGGCCTCTTCAAACGGCACATCGATGCCGTAAGATTTATACCTCTGACAGCCGTGACATCCCTGTTTATCGTATGGTTCGGCATCGGCACCAGCATGAAGGTCAACTTCCTGGCCTTTGGTATCCTGATCTTTTTATTGCCCATCATCGTTCAGCGTATTGATGAGGTCGAAGACGTTTACCTTAAAACGGTGTACACAATTGGCGCATCGGACTGGCAGACGATTCGAACGGTATACTTCCCCTCGGTCATGTCGAGGCTGTTCGACGATATCCGTGTGCTGACCGCCATTTCGTGGACATACATCATTGTCGCTGAAGGCATTGGATCACAGGGGGGTCTGGGTGCCCTGATTTTCAGGGTAGGGCAGCGCCAGGGCCGTGTTGACAAAACCTTTGCCGTATTGCTGCTCATCATACTGATCGGTATCATCCAGGACAGGATCTTCATGCGCATGGACAAAGAGTTTTTCCCGCATAAATACCAGGTCCGCGATGCCCACAAGCACTCAAAACTGGACAAGCCCAGTGTCTGGGATACGGTGATGGAATTTGCGTTTACAGCCATGACGTGGATCTTCCTCGCCCTTTACATTGTGCTGGCCATTAATGAGGTTGCCGGTTTTCTGAACAATATCAAAATCATGGACTACCTTTTTGGTGACACCCAGTGGGTGATCCATCTTATCTTTTTATCCATGATCTTCTATAAAGTGCGCAAATTCTGGATGAACCGGGCGAGAAGATTAGATCACCTAAAAGCACAGCCATCTGATGTTTCCGGATAGTCAAAGTCAAAGCAATATCATCGAATTAAGGGGCATCTCCCAAAGCTATGACGGCGGCAGGAACTGGGTCATCCAGGACCTGGATTTCCTGATCGAGGATAAACCCGAACAAGGTCAGTTCGTCGTCATACTCGGCATGTCCGGTAGCGGGAAATCCACGCTCCTCCGGTATATCGCTGGGCTTCAAAAGCCGTCTAAAGGGCAGGTCCTCATCCGGGGGAAGGAAGTGGATGAATCCCAGCGCGTCAGCATGGTCTTTCAGCAGTATTCCTCGCTGCCATGGATGACTGTCCTCGACAACGTCGGCCTGGCCCTCAGGTACCAGGGTGTATCCCGTGAAGAGCGTGAAACCCGTGCGATGGAGCTCATCAGGCTCGTTGGCCTCGAAGGCCATGAAAAGAAATATGCTCAGTATCCAAGCCTGTCAGGCGGTCAGCTTCAACGTGTCGCCATAGCCAGGTCCATCCTGTCCAATCCCGAAATCCTCCTGATGGACGAACCTTTTGGAGCGCTGGATATCAGGACGAGGCTCCAGATGCAGGACCTCCTGACGGAATTGTGGCATCAATTCCAATCCACCATCATTTTTGTCACCCACGATATTTCTGAAGCTGTCTATCTCGGTGATGATATTTATATCCTCAAGGCACAACCCTCAAAATTTGTGGAGCATATTCACGTCGATCTGCCACTGGAAAGGAGCAGGCAGACCAAAAGGGATCCCCACTATGTGGCCCTGGTCCACGAAGTGGAAGATAAAATGGTTGCTGTATCAGAAATGTAATCCAGATAATGTGAGTGCTTCTCCTTTAAATATCAATCCTCGATTCAGGCGGAATAGTACGGTTCCGGCGAGCCACCAGGCACAACTGGACAAATTGCTTGAAGGCGACAGGTATGTACTGGGTCAGCTTATTTCGAGAACAGAGAGTGCCCTGGATGAGGACAGGGCATTGTTGCGTCACATCTTTGGCGCGCTAGGAGAGGACCCCACAACGATCAGGATAGGCGTGACAGGCGCTCCGGGAGTGGGAAAAAGTACATTCATAGATCATTTTGGCGCCTTCCTGGTTTCCCGGGGCCGAAAGGTCGCCGTCCTGCCGGTGGATCCATCGAGCAGCACATCGGGTGGCAGCATATTAGGGGACAAAACACGAATGATCCGCCTCATGAATGAGAAGCATGCCTTCATTAAACCTTCACCCTCGCGGGATATCTCCGGAGGGGTGGGGCCGTCCACGCAGGCCGGCATACGATTATGCGAGGCTGCGGGATTTGATACAATCATTATTGAAA
>JBFKJL010000149.1:0-6485 GCA_041631795.1 Saprospiraceae bacterium
TCAAGGTAGAGATGCATGGTTATTGTATTTTTTGTTCAACGGACATAATCGTTTTCCTGATTTCAGGATGGTGCCTGATCATGGCTTGCTGGTAATCCACGGCCGGCACACTGAGCAGACGGCCAAGGGGTGGCTCTACCACGCCCCAGTCTTGCAGGTTATAGCCGTAATCACGAAGAGCCTGCAGGATCATCGCCCTGTTGCTGTCGATGATCTCTTTAAATTCATCGGCTTCCAGTTTGTTTGTTTTATAGACAGCCTTGATATCGTCGAGATCAAAAAGATAGGGCATTTGCAAACTGATCAAGTCTATATCTGTATCATAATTGTCTATCTGTTCGCGTACATAATTGGGCATCCGTTCCAGTGCTGCTATGCCCTGGATGATCGAAATGAACTCTCCTGATCCTCCATTTTGCTCTCCCCGGTTTCCCATCTTTTTCCTGATCTCTTCATTGGCCAAAATGTAATTGGTTTTGTCATTGACAATATTAATGGCATACACGTTGTCCCTTTTCTTATGACGGAATGCCGGCCTGTCCTTGACCTGGTGATAGAAACTTTGGGCGTTGAGTAATCCTGAATTTTCAAAATAGCCCCCATCCACAAACTGCCCCAAACCTGGTATCTGTGCAGCCGGGCTGAACAACGGGAACCTGTTGGACGTCGATACAGCACTTAAAAATGTCAGGGATCTTTCAGCCCGCGGGGCCAGGATATCGATCATGATGGGAAAGCTGTCAAGCCCTGTAATTGAACAAGCCACGCCATACCTGGATCGCGTGGGGGTGGTATTGATGATCACGACCGGATAACGGCGGTTCTGGAGGGTGTACACTTCTTTCCAGTAGGATCTGAACGACTCAGCCCCGGCAAATGCATCATCCACCAGGCAGGCATAGTTGAGCATACTTTGATGGGCCCTGTCATCACCGTCAAACGAACACCACAATGTCTCTCGCATGAGATCCTTGAACAGCCATCCGGTCAAGTCAGAGGAGAGGACATTCGCTTCTGAAACCTTTCGGATATCATCAATCCATGCACCCTCCCCGAGATGGCGACGTCGCGAAATCATGGTGTAATTTCCAAGGCCCAGGGCACCACCGGAAACCCCGGACATACATAGGGTGGAATTCAGGAAATCCGGCCCCAGGTTGACCCGGAGATGGTCCAGGATCATCATCGTCCAGGCATCGGCTTTCAGACCACCACCGTAGGCTCCAATAAGAAAATAACTCTTCAGTGTGGTATCCCCAGGGAGATCATTTAAATAGGCATCTACATCAATACTTTCCCGGACCTCTGCTGTTTTCAGTACATGAAGGTCATTACGCATAAATGTACCGCCCACGAGATAGCCAATAAACAAGAATGGAACCAGGGAGTAGCAGACAGCAAGGAATCGGCACCACCCTCGCCCGGGCAAATCCTTCTTCCGCAGCATTTTCAGCGTAGATGTTTGATACAAGTAGTGTTTCAGCATAATGACAAGAGCCGAATAATACAGGAGGACAAGGATGATGAACACCACGATCGGATTGATGGCATTGACGGCAAAGGGAGAATAATACATAAAGAAGATCAGGCCACCACTAAAGATCAGGCCAAAGAGACTGATTAATACGAGATAAGGCACCGTTTCAGCCAAATATTGGTGCGGGAAAATAGACCACAATTTGAATGCCAGGGGTTTATCTTCATCACCATGGCCAAAATATTTCAACCATGACCGGAAAACCCGGAAGAAAACGTACAACAATGCATTGAAAAATGTCAACAGGAAGAGTAAAATGACATTCGTCACATTCATCTGGTGCACATTCACAAGGATGATGAATAAAATGATCAATACAATATTGAGCCAAAAAAGGAAAAGGTAATACTGGAGGTATTTCCTGACAGCCTTTTCATGTGCTACCGGGTCCTCAACTTCCAATTTGTCTACATCTTTTTCGATAGATTCCAGGGTATAGTGCAGGACAACAAAAAAACCACAAAAGACACCAGCCAGGAAATCAGGGCTCAATAGGTAAGGGGCCCAGGAACCTTCCATATCAAACCAGTAGATCTTGCTTATCACAGTCACCAGCGCATAGATCCAGATGACGTAAGTCAGCAGTCCCAACTGCCTTCGAAAAAAGCTCAGGAAAACATTTTTTTTGAGGACCCTCTCAGGATCTTCATAGTAAACAAGGCTGATGATGTAATTGCCAGGCCACTTCTTCCACAGGAGTTTTCCTTCCCGATCCCAAATACCAATTTCCAGGTAGTTGGGAAAATGAGACAGGATCAGGGCGAGGAAATTGACCGTCAGGATGGTCAGGAACATGCTTTTAGGATCCCAGAAAAGGTTGACAATGATCACGATACCCTGGCCCAAACCCGATAAGACAAGCAGGATCAACACCATTATTATGATAGAGAAAGAAGCGCCTATGAGGAAACGCAACAAGTCCCTGGGAGAGATCCTGGGATTGACGGCAGAATAAAAAATGAAAATGAAAAGAATGGCAAATAGAAGGTACATAGCATCATTGTTTTCTTGATTCCAGGGGCAAACGTGCATACCTGTCGACTGCTCATGCCTTCTTCTTGGACTTTATCACCCGGGCATCCAAAATGCCTCCTCTTCAGACCGCAGGGGTTGCACTGATCTGAATAGGGATAAGTTAAGACATTGTCCGATCCCAATCAAGCAAAAGCACGCATTTTGAACCATGATCTTCGTTATTTATATCCAGTTTAGAATGCAAGAAGGCCATTGTATTAAATTGCGTAATTTCATCATTCAGCTTAAAATAAGCATCAACGATTTGAATGGCATCTTACCGAGTCCATATTATGATCTCTTTGTGTGTGGCCTTCGTGGCAGCACTCGTTATTATGGGGCCCCTCCCTCAGGATCCCGCCTATCACAATTTTGCCGACCAGAGATCGATCTTTGGCATTCCCAATTTTATGGATGTGGTCAGCAACGTCCCCATGTTTTTTATTGGGATCTATGGGCTTAACTGGAGTATTCGAACCATTAATCGGCGGTTTACCCTTACAGAAAAATACTTGCCCCTTATCCTATGTTTAGGCATTTTAACTGCATCCTTCGGATCAGCGTATTATCATTTGTCACCGGACAACACCACCCTCGTGTGGGACAGGTTGCCCATGACACTCATGTTTATGCCCCTGTTTGCCCTGCTGATCTACGACTTTATAAGTCCCGGGACAGGAGCCATAGCCTTGCTCATTCTTGTACCCCTGGGTATTCTGAGCGTTCTCTATTGGCACTATACAGAATCGATAGGCCAGGGAGATCTGAGGCTGTATGCCTTTGTTCAGTTTTTTCCCATGATCGCAGCCCCATTCATACTCTGGCTCTACCCCAGGAAGGTCCCCTATATCCGTACCATCATCTTTATTCTCCTGTGGTATACAGCGGCAAAGATCTTTGAACACTATGACCAGGTTGTTTACAATTTGAGTGGCATTTGGAGCGGGCATACCATTAAACACATTCTGGGCGCCGTGAGTCTCTTGTACGTCATTCAATTATTAAAGTTGTGGCAAAACGAACTTACCACATCATGAGTACGCTTGATCTGCATAATATCCTCAAAACTGTCTTTGGATATGAGAATTTCCGCGGCGACCAGGAAAAGGTCATCCGCAGTGTACTGGCTGGTCGGGATAACCTCGTGATCATGCCCACCGGCGGTGGTAAATCGATGTGTTACCAGCTGCCTGCACTTATCCAGGAAGGACTCACCGTAGTCATATCCCCTCTCATTGCCCTGATGAATGACCAGGTGGCCGCTTTAAAACAACTGGACATTCCCGCAGAAACCTTGCACAGCAATGTTCCAAAATCGGAAGCCATGGAGACCTATGAGGCGTTGGAAAACAACCTTGTCAAACTGCTATACGTCTCTCCTGAGCGACTTCTCAGCGACAGTTTTCTCTACTTCCTTCAAAACCGCGATGTCCGGCTCTTTGCCATCGATGAAGCCCATTGCGTGTCCATCTGGGGCAACGACTTCAGGCCGGAATACGTAGAACTCGCACGTCTAAAAGAGCTCTTTCAAGGTGTCCCTACCGTTGCCCTGACTGCGACTGCAGATGCAGCCACACAAAAAGATATCGTCACGCAATTACAACTCCATAATCCACAGATATTCCTTTCAAGCTTTGAGCGGCCAAACCTGCACATTGATGTCAAACCCGGAATACAGCGTATGGACCAGATCAATTATTTTCTCAATGACCGTCATGAGGAATCCGGTATCATTTACTGCCTGAGCCGGAAAAGTACAGAACAGATGGCCAATAAACTCCGGGCGCGCGGCCTCAGGGCAGAAGCCTATCACGCCGGCCTGGATGCACAAAAAAGACTTCGAATACAGGAAGCCTTCCAGAATGACGACATACATATCGTCTGTGCGACGATTGCCTTTGGCATGGGCATCGACAAGCCCAATATCCGCTGGGTCATCCATTACAATATGCCCAAGAACATCGAAGGATACTACCAGGAGATCGGTCGTGGCGGCCGGGACAATCTCCCTGCCAACGCCCTGCTCTTTTACAGTTGGGCCGACTTCCTCAATCTGCGCAAGTTTATTGAAGACAGTCCCGCCGATGAGACCTTCAAAGGCATCCAGATGGCGAAACTCAACCGGATGTGGGCCTTCGCCACCGCCACCAATTGTCGGACCAATCTCATCCTGAGTTACTTTGGGGAATTCAGGGATAACCCCTGTAAGCACTGCGACAATTGCCTGAATCCCCCGGAACTCTTCGATGGATCACTCTATGCCCAAATGGCCTTATCGGCCATAGCACGAACAGGGCAAAACCTGGGGTTGAACTTATTGATTGATCTTTTGCGGGGTTCCTACAAACAGGAGATCAGGTCAAGGCAGCTGGACAAGGTCAAGACCTTTGGCGTTGGCCGTGAAGTGCCGTTCTCGCATTGGCGGCATTACATTACCCAAATGATCAACCAGGGTGTACTGTCCATTGACTTTACCGACTATTCAAAACTTAAACTGACGCCCTTATCGAAAGATGTTTTGAAAAACATTAAAAAGGTCGAACTCAGCCGATATATCCCCCCTGATCAGAGAAAGAAAGCACGTATAGAAAAGCCTGTGCCGGTTATAGGTGACGTGGATGAAAGTTTGCTTCAACAGCTGAAGTCCTGGCGAAGTGACATTGCCCGCCAAAACAACGTTCCCGCATACGTGATCATGCACGATAAAACCCTTGTGCAGATTGCCGGAGCAAAGCCAGGTACACCGCATGCCCTATTGAATATTGATGGCATTGGCCAGGCCAAACTCCACAAGTACGGGGAAGCCATTCTCAATATCGTCCTCAATCATCCCGACTGACGAGGCCAACGGGCAATGTCTCTAAGGAAAATATTGATTTTCTTTGCACCATGGTTTACTTGACCGTAGAAAATATGACAAAGCATGTCCCCGAAAAAGTGCTTTTCGAGGACATCAGTTTTTCCATGACCCGGGGTGATAAGATCGGCCTTATTGCAGATAACGGAACAGGTAAATCCACCCTCCTCAAGATCATTGCAGGGAAGGCATTTGCTGATGAGGGAGCCATCTATATCAATGAGGATATCCGTGTGGGTTACCTCGAACAAGACCCGGATTTTGACCATAACTTGACAATAGCAGACCTCATCAACAGTGCCCATTCTGAATTGTCAGCCGTGATCGCTGCCTATGAAAAGGCTGTTGAGCTCCAGGCAGAGCATTATACAGAGGAAACCCAGGCCCGCTTTGAAGAAACTTCCGCTGCCATGGACAGGACCAATGCCTGGGATTACGAACGCAGACTCAAGGCATTGCTGTCCAGGTTTGCCCTGACAGACCTTGATCAGGCCATCGGTACATTATCAGGCGGACAGAAAAAGCGTCTGGCCATGGCGATTACCCTGCTGGACGACCCCGACTTGCTGATCCTCGATGAACCGACAAACCATCTTGACATTGAGACCATTGAGTGGCTTGAACAGTATTTGGCCAGGTCAACTGTCTCCATCCTCATGGTTACCCATGACCGGTATTTCCTGGACAGTGTGTGCAACCACATCATTGAAATGGAAGGGGGGAAATTATACAATCACAAGGGCAACTATGCTGACTTCCTTGTCAAGCGAGAAGAGCGGGAAACCATTTTTAAATCAGAGGTCGACAAGGCAGGCAAACTTTTTAAAAAAGAACTTGAATGGATGCGGCGCAGTCCCAAAGCCCGCACATCAAAGGCAAAGTCGAGGATCAACAAATTTTACGAGATCGGTGACAAAGCCGGGACAAAAACTTCAAAAGACGCGTTGAAACTCGAAGTCAAGATGTCCAGGATTGGCGGCAAGATCCTCGAAATGAAAAATGTGAAAAAACGGTTTGGTGACAGTATCATCCTCGACGGCTTCACCCATACTTTCAAAAAAGGGGAACGCATCGGGA
>JBFKJL010000150.1:0-6476 GCA_041631795.1 Saprospiraceae bacterium
ATTGTCCGGAGGTGAACAACAACGAGTGGCTATAGCAAGGGCCCTCATCAACAAGCCCAGGGTTATATTCGCGGATGAACCGACAGGCAATCTGGACAACAGCACTTCACAGGAACTTCATGAGCTTTTTGTCCGGCTGCGGAATGACCTGGATCAAACCTTTGTCATAGTGACGCATAACGCCGAACTGGCCAAGATGAGTGACTACAGGATGGAACTGTCAGATGGGACTATCAGGGTTGTTCAATCATAGCATTCATCTCCCCACGTCATCAGATATTTATTATGGCCCTGGGATAATCCCGTCCAAGGATGAATGATTGACCGTTCCCGCTTTCAATGTTGATGGGCTTGTGCACTTTGTCTTCTGGATGGGAATCAAGTTCAGGGCACCAATATTTCACGTAATTGCCCTGTGAATCATATTTCTGAGCCTGCAGCCTGACGTTAAATTTCCTGGAAGGCCTGGGATCAGTGCCCACCCCAGCCACGTAATTCCAATTGCCGTAATTGCTGCATGGATCATAATCAATGAGCATTGATTCAAAATATTCAGCACCAAGCAGCCAGTTGACTTTCAGATCATGGACAAGAAAACTAGCAACATTTTGTCGTCCCCGGTTTGACATGAAGCCTGTTTTTGACAATTCTCTCATATTGGCATCAATAAAAGGGATGCCGGTCCGGCCTTCTTTCCATATATTGAACAGAGCGGTATTATTAGTCCAAACGTGATTCTTTGGTTTTTTTATTCCATTTTCCTGGAAAATCCTGTTCCCGTATTTCTTTGCAATAAACCTGAAAAAATCCCGCCACAAGAGCTCAAATACAAGGTGGTATGTCGAACGATTTTTCAATCTTTGCGATTCATACTTTTTTATCTCAATGTAGATCTGTTTAGGGGACAAGCACCCTTGAGCGAGATAAGGAGAGAATTTTGAAGAATAATCCCTACCGAGCATCCCATTCCTTGTTTCCTTGTAAGTGGCAATCCCATCTGATTCCCACAAATAGTATTTCAACTGTTGAAGACCTGCCGATTCACCACCCCTGAAGCCGATGCCCTTTTCTATTTTAAAATCCTTTAAATCGAAATCTTCCAGAGAAGGGATTTCCCCTTCTTCGAGATCGAACGAAACATTCCTCATAAGCTCACTTGGCTCGGCCAGAGGATTCCTGACATTCACCGACTTTTCAACCTCTTTCCTGAATGTTGAAAATGTGTCAGGGAACGATGGCACAGGAAATGGCAGGTCAGCTGTATGGTATAACATCTTTCCACGATAAAATCGAATTTCCTGTTTTATTGACCACAACTTTTTTTCCAGCGCATTCTGAACTTTCACTTCCTCGTCTGTCCTCTCCTTGTTACAATAGACAGCTGTCGTATTATAGAATTCAGCAATCTGTGGAATGATTTCTTCAGGTTTGCCAATCCTCACATACAGTGTGCTGTTCAGCTTTTTTAAACGCTGTCTGAGGTCCGAGACACTTTCTATGATAAACTTTGCCCTGAACCTTTCGATCTTGCGAAAACCGTATGGTGTTTTCCCTTTGAAAAGCCTGGTATCAAAAACATAAATTGGAATGATCTCATCCCCTTGCTTCAAAGCTTCGGTGAGCGCTTCATTATCATGCAGACGCAGATCATTCCTGAACCAGACAATAACCCTCTTCATTACCAAATATTTATGATATTCCTAACAATTTCCTCTAAAAAGAGTTGAACACTCTAAGATTAGAATAATTTTGTCAAAATAATGAATATATATATGAGATATATGACATTAATAATTATTGCGTTCGTATTAGGATGCAAACCCGGGGACTATAGCCCTGAAGTCAAACAGTTGTTTGACGAAGTGATGGCTATACACGATGAAGTGATGCCCGAGATGGGAACAATCCATAAGCTAAAAAAACAACTCGGGCCACTGCAGGGAAATGACACCCGGTCTGATCATGTTGAAGAACTGATGGCTAGACTGGATAGCGCCGGAGTATTGATGATGGACTGGATGGCAGATTTCAAAGTCCCAGGTGATGCAGAGGAGCACATCCAGATTGATTACCTGATCAATGAAAAGACTCGGATCGAAGAGATCTCCAATGCCATGAAAAGCAGTATTGAATCAGCAAAATCTTACCTGGATGACGATCAGTAAAGTTGTTGCGCTGACGTGGAGTTTGGGCATCGTGGCGCTTTCCCAGGGCTGCCAACCCCAGTATGAATCACTGCCTATCCTTGGACACAGGGACTTTGTGGATGGGGACACGGTGTACCACATTATTCCGGATTTTGAATTCCTGAATGTCGACTCAACGACCTTCCGCAATTCAGACCTGGATGACCATATATACATTGCGGATTTCTTCTTTACCTCTTGTCCTTCAATTTGTCCAAAGGTCAAAAAGCAAATGCTGAGACTTTATGGAGCATACAAAAATGAGGATATCGTCAAGTTCGTCAGCCATACAATTGATCCTAAAAGAGATACCCCGGGACGACTCAAACTCTATGCAAAGAACCTGGAGGTGGATACAGACAAATGGATATTCCTGACAGGAACACAGGATAGTTTACTTGATATTGCCAATGCTTATTTCGTCCCAGCTTACATCGACCCAGAAGTTCCGGGAGGATTTGACCACAGCGGCAAGTTGATACTGGTGGACAAAAAAAGGCATATCCGTGCTGTAGCCGAAGGGACTGACCCGAAAAGTGTCACGGCATTTTTCAGAAAAATAGATGCTCTGATCGCTGAATACAGAACGAAAGAAACATCTTGATGCCATCGCGATCCTGGATCATCGGTGGAATTATGTTCATGGTGGTGCATATTTTTGAAAGTTGCGACTTCAACACATATGCCCAGGGCAAGGTTCTCTATGACAAACACTGTTCACCTTGCCATATGAATGATGGCAGTGGGCTGAGTCTCCTCTACCCTTCCCTCATGGATACAAAACGGCTCCGAACTATACAGAGCGAAATACCCTGCATGATCAAAAATGGCGTCGCGCCCGTTGATTCAATTCCTAACTCCGGGATGACAGCCTTCCCAAATCTGTCAGAAATTGAGATCAGTAACATCATCAACTATATCAATACCCAATTAGCAGGCGGCATTGATCCAGTCACTTTTCTTGAGATCAATGCTTTCCTAAAAAAATGTGAATCCGGGTAAATGTCGCCCTTGAAGAAAGAATTCCTTTATGTAATTAGACGATTCAGTTATTTTTACCGTGTATGACAAAACCCTTCCAGTTAATTGTTTTGATCCTGAACAGTCTTTGCATCCTGGGGCAACCCCTCAATGACGAGTGCTTTCAATCCATTGACCTGGGCCATACACCTGTTTGCGAGCCTGTTGTTTACTCGAACATAGGCGCCACACCTTCTCTGATCGGCACAAATAATACACCTGAATGCTTTCAGGGGGAGAATGCTTCTCAAGATGTGTGGTTCACATTTGAAACAAGTCCTTCGCAGTCCAACTATACAATCTCCGTGATCGGAAGCGGAACTCAGCCTCTAAGGAACATGCAAGTCGCTCTTTACAGGGGATTGTGCGGCCAAAACACTTTGGGCGAAAGTCTTTGTGCAGTCGCCCAGGAAGGTGACATCGCCCTCAACGTCCAGGCCAGTAATCTCTCTCCGGGGGAGCCCTATTTTCTGCGTATTGATAATTTCAGCGACATGTCCTCTCAAGGTGAATTTACAATATGTATTGAGGAAGAAAAGCCTGAATTCCTGATATCTTCCGGTACTTCAAATGCCTGTACTGGCATTTTATATGATACCGGAGGTCCTGGCAGCAATTACAGCAATAATGAAAACCATGTTTTTACGATCTGTCCCCAGGAGGTATTTCAATGTATCAATCTCAATTTCACATACTATCACATGGAAAAGGCAGGTCCTGTCACTGAGGGTGATCTTCTTCATGTGTACAATGGTCCGGATACCCTTTCTCAACTTCTTATGACGCTTGGTGAGCAAACCAATGCCGACGGAAACTTAGGGAGCGGGGGCGTATGTCTCAGCCTTTCAGGTGACCAATGTCTCACCTTACATTTCATATCGGACAATTCCCTGAACTTCGAAGGGTTTGAAGCCATCTGGGAATGCTCCATAGAACCTTGCATCGCTTCTGAATTTGCAATTTCTGACAACAATGTTACTGATGAAGAAATTGAAGCATTGCTTTCTACACCCCTGACCAAGATTAAGGTTAAAAATGTCGACTGTACATTTGACAGGCGGGCAATGGGGCTTTTTGAAACTGAATCAAAAAGCGAGCTTGGCATACAAAAAGGACTGCTGATGACGACCGGGAGTCCCCTCAATGCAATCGGCCCAAACACCGTTGACGATGCGGGCACTGATAATTTCAATAGTGGAGATGAGGATCTGAATATCCTTTCTCAGTTGTACAGCAGTGGTGCGGAATCTTTTGATGCCTGCGTTATTGAAATGGACGCCGTACCGCAAACGACATCCCTCACATTTGAATATATATTTGGATCCGAAGAATATCCGGAGTTTGCTAACGATAATTTCAATGACATCTTCGCCCTATTGATCTCGGGTCCGGGGATCAATGATGGTATTCCGGAAATCGGTGGTCAGAAAAACCTTGCTGTCCTCCCAGGCACAGGTGAATTTGTCGAGATCAATAATGTGAATGACGTGGATAATTGGGAATATTACAGGAATAATGTCCGGGGACAGGCGCTTGAATATGACGGATTGACTAGTGATTATAAAGGTATAAAGAAAAGTCTCACGGCCACTTCGATGGTCAATCCCTGTGACACCTACAATCTCAAATTTGCCATAGCAGACCGCCTGGATTTTGAATACGATTCAGGCGTATTCATCTCTGAGATCACAGCACCCGTGCCAGAAGTAGCTTTTTTCTCAGACCTGGATTTGGGATACCTCGTCGAAAGTTGTCATCAGGGGACGGATTCCATCCGCCTGACTTTTCCCAATCCCATCCCCGACAGCCTGAACATCGCCATAGTTTTTAGTGGCCAGGCGACTAAGGACCTGGACTACCAGACTGATTTGCCAGATACCTTGATTGCCTATCCCGATATGCAGGACATCATGTTTGCCTTCAACCCGGTTGAGGACACATTGACTGAAGGGACCGAACTGGTCCGCATTGAGTTGGTCGCGGATTTTGGCTGTGGAGAGGTGGTCCTCTCGTCATTTGAAATCGCGATCGAAGATCAGATGAAAGTCGAACTCAATGTGGATACTGACAGCATCACAGTCTGTGCCAATGATCGTCTTGAATTAAATGTTAGTGGAGGAAATGCATACTTCTGGTCTCCAACACAAATTTTCGATGATCCCTTCGCAGATGAACAGATCATTTCTCCTGATTCGTCAGGCTGGGTTCGTGTGTTTGGTGGCATCAATGGTTTCCATGCACCTGGGTGCACCTCGGAGGATTCACTTTTTATCAAGTTGATAGAACCTCAGGTCGAAATCCACACAAATGCCGCAGACAGTATCTGCCTGGGCGACACTATTTCAATGTTTGGTACAACAACAAGTGACAAGACTTCCATGGACTGGATTCCAGTCCTCGGGCTACAGTCCCCGGACATGGATACCACCGCAGTCATTCCACCTGTGGGCAACAAAACTTACAGCTTTATCCTCCAGGGCATCCAGAACGGATGTATTGACTATGATACCCTGATGGTCTTTGTAGACGAATTTATCATCCCGTCTAATATCGTTTCAGATACTGTCATATGCAGTGGGTCATCAATCCAACTTGCTGAACCTGTTTTCCCGGGCACAACAATATATCAATGGTCACCTGGAGAATTCCTGAATTCCGACACAATAGCCCATCCCATCGCCAAACCAGATTCTAGTCTTGATTATTCTTTATTGGTACAAAGCCCTTCAGGGCTATGTACTGAAGTTTTTAATGTTTCAATTGACATTATTCAAAATGATCTCTTCGTAAACCTTGAAGATACCATTCGAATTTGCAAGGGTGATATCGTCGAAGCCGAGGCATCATCAGTGCCAGCAGATGATGGCATCACCTGGATAACATCTTCCCCAATCCTGGACAGTACAAATACGCACTTGACCCTGGCTCCCCAAAATAACGACCTTCTGATCGTGTCTCATTCAAATGGATCATGTACGATTTCTGATACGACAGTCATGATCGTTGATTCAATGCCAGTTCCGAACATCACTGTGATACCGGATTTTGATAAATATTGTATTGGTGAAGAGATCGTTTTATTATCGGAAGAAATTGATTTTGATAAATTTCCTCTTATCTCTTTTCGCTGGATTGAAACGGCTGGGATCATTGATTACGATGCCAATGCATCCAATGCGTCTATCGTTATCGAAGCGACTGATACACTGACTTACACACGGATTGCGGAAAATGGTGTTTGTCGTGATACCCAAACCATCACCATTGATG
>JBFKJL010000151.1:0-6461 GCA_041631795.1 Saprospiraceae bacterium
CACGTTTGCGATGGTGCGGTCTTGGATGGTAGCCTTGATGAAAGAAGGAATGAGTCCACGGTCGGTCAACCGAAAAATATCATCTCTCAAGTCATTTTACAACTTTCTGAAAAGACGCGGTGAAATCGACAACAATCCGGCTGGTCGGGTGACAGGACCAAAAATTGCCAAAAGGCTGCCCCAGTACGTTCAGGAAAACCAGTTGCACCAGTTGTTCGACACCCTTGATGAACAGACGGGATTTACAGACATGAGGGACAGGTTGATCCTTGAACTGTTTTACAGCACTGGAATACGGAGGTCGGAATTGATTGGTTTGGCAGATAGTGATGTTCTGATTGAGATGTGTGCCATAAGGGTCCTTGGAAAGGGCAATAAAGAGCGTATCCTTCCATTGTCGCCGGTGTTGATGCGAAAGATCACCCGGTATTTGGAGATTCGGGACGCTCATTTTGAAGTCTCAGGTGAGCTTCAGTCGCTTTTTTTAACGGACAAGGGCAGGTCATTGTATCCAAAGTTCGTGTATAATCTTGTCAAAAAGTATCTGGATACCGTCACGACCATTGAAAAGAGGAGTCCACATATCCTCCGTCACAGTTTTGCCACCCACATGTCGAACAACGGTGCGGATCTCAATGCGATCAAGGCGCTTTTAGGGCACGCCAGCCTTGCGGCGACCCAGATTTATACACACAATTCCATTGAAAAATTGAAAGAAGCGTACCTTAAGGCCCATCCCAGGGGTCAATAATTTCAAATACAGAAATAAAAAATATAATACCCGTTTACAATTAAGCGAAAAAACACTATTTTTGCAATCGCTTTGAAGAAAGCGCCACTATTATAGTGTGTTTGCCAGTGTAGCTCAGTTGGCCAGAGCAGCTGATTTGTAATCAGCGGGTCGGGGGTTCGAATCCCTCCACTGGCTCGCTTGAAACTTGTCAGAAGAGGGGGTGCGCCGGAGTGGGAGAGCCGGGCCAGACTGTAAATCTGGTGCTTCTAGCTGAATAGGTTCGAATCCTATCACCCCCACCAAATGTGGAGGGCATGGGAGGGCGATAAGTTGGGAGTCATTGACACACATAATCGTGTAAGTATTGAGTTGGGATAGGTACATTGGATCCCACGCTCAAAATGCGGGCGTAGCTCAGTTGGTAGAGCATCAGCCTTCCAAGCTGAGGGTCGTGGGTTCGAGTCTCATCGCCCGCTCATTTTGATTTTGATGTGGTAGGAGCCACTGAATGAAAATGGCGAAATCACATTTGCCAATGTAGCTCAGTGGTAGAGCACCTCCAGGGTAAGGAGGGGGTCGCTGGTTCAAATCCAGTCATTGGCTCAGGTATTTAAGAACATAATTAGTTAAGTATAAACAGTAAAAATTTTTAATAATGGCAAAAGAAACCTTTCAGAGGACCAAGCCTCATGTTAACATAGGGACGATTGGTCACGTTGATCACGGGAAAACTACTCTCACAGCAGCAATTACGTATGTCTTATCTGAAGATGGACTCGCCCAAAAGGCGGATTACGATTCTATCGATGCTGCTCCTGAAGAAAAAGAAAGAGGGATTACAATTAACACAGCGCACGTCGAGTATGAAACAGCTAACAGGCACTACGCGCACGTGGATTGTCCCGGCCACGCCGACTATGTAAAAAACATGGTCACGGGTGCTGCCCAAATGGATGGCGCCATTCTCGTGGTGGCGGCTACAGATGGTCCGATGCCACAAACAAGAGAGCATATCCTCCTCGCCAGGCAGGTTGGTGTACCAAAAATTGTGGTTTTCATGAATAAGGTCGACCTCGTGGATGACGAAGAAATGCTGGAACTTGTTGAAATGGAGGTCAGGGAACTCCTCGATCAGTATGAGTTCGATGGTGACAATGCAGCCATCGTCAAGGGGTCTGCATTGAAAGCTCTTGAAGGTGACGATTCGGCAAAAGGCGCCATCAAGGAATTAATGGCTGCAGTTGATGAACAGATTCCCGAACCTACAAGGGATGTGGACAAGCCATTTCTGATGCCTATTGAGGACGTTTTCTCAATCACAGGTCGTGGAACAGTGGCCACAGGTAGAATAGAAAGAGGTGTGATCAACACAGGAAACCCTGTCGAGATTATTGGTATGATGAAGAAAGGTGAAAAACCATTGACATCTACAGTTACAGGAGTTGAAATGTTTCGCAAGATCCTCGAAAGAGGGGAAGCTGGTGATAATGCGGGTATCCTCCTCAGGGGTATTGACAAGAACGATATCAAGAGAGGGATGGTTATCGCTGCACCCGGTTCTGTGAAGCCACACACAAAATTCAAAGCTGAGGTTTACGTCCTTGGAAAAGATGAAGGTGGAAGACACACGCCATTTTTCAATGGCTACAGGCCACAATTTTATTTCAGAACGACTGATGTGACTGGTGATGTTCAATTGCCGGATGGCGTTGAAATGGTTATGCCTGGTGACAATGTGACACTTGAGGTGTCTTTGATTAACCTGATCGCCATGGAAAAAGGATTGCGATTTGCCATTCGTGAAGGCGGTCGTACGGTTGGTGCCGGCCAGGTTACAGAAATACTTGAATAAACATTCTTTTTTATAACGATAAAAGAGTTGAAAATTAAGTGTCTCTTGCAGGCACTTAATTTTCTTGAATTAGGGAGTTTGTCAGGGGCTGGGGATCGGCCACAGGTCCTTACGCCAGAAGCTTGCTAATAATTACGGGCATAGCTCAACTGGTAGAGCGACGGTCTCCAAAACCGTAGGCTGGGGGTTCAAGTCCTCCTGCCCGTGCTTTTGACCTTGCGAGAGACGAAATCTTTTGGTCAAATTCCTTTTGAAAGACTTAAGCGGATATGAACGACATTTTATTATATATCAAGGAAAGCTATAATGAGCTGATCCACAAAGTGACCTGGCCTTCATGGCCGGAACTGCTCAGCAGTACCCGGTTGGTGCTTGTCGCCAGTGTGCTGATCTCGTTGATCATTTTTGTAATGGATCTGATATCCAAAGGGGTATTGACACGAATTTATGAACTTAATTTTTAAGAAGAGCGACTAACTGATGGCAGAAGAAACGAGATGGTATTCACTGAGAGTAATCAGCGGTAAGGAGAAAAAGATCAAGGAATATATTGAACTTGAACTCCAGCGCAGGAAGTGGAATGATTTCGTGCCTCAAATTCTCGTGCCTTCTGAAAAAGTCTATAAGATCCGGAATGGTAAAAAAGTGATACTCGAGAGGAACATCCTGCCTGGATATATCCTGGTCGAAGCGTATCCATCGAAATTTACCGGAGAGATTGTCCAGACCATCGCCAGTGTTCCCAATGTGATCCATTTTCTCGGAAGGAACAATCCGATACCGATGCAACAATCTGAAGCCAACAGGATGCTCGGAAAGGTGGATGAGTCCCAGGAGGTCGGCGAATCCATGCTTGAGCCTTTTATCGTCGGTGAAACCATAAAGATCATCGATGGCCCTTTTAACGAATTTGTGGGCGACATCAAGGAAGTCAACGAAGAAAAGAAAAAATTGAAAGTCATTGTTAAAATATTTGGAAGAGGGACAGAAGTGGAGTTGAATTTTATGCAAGTTGAAAAAACTTAACTGATTATGGCAAAGGAAGTAGAAGGCTTTATCAAACTTCAGGTCAGAGGCGGTTCAGCGAACCCCTCGCCACCCGTTGGGCCGGCACTCGGTGCCAAAGGGGTGAATATAATGGAGTTCTGTAAGCGGTTTAACGCCAAAACAGAAGACCAACGCGGACAGCTGTTGCCCGTCGTTATTTCAGTATACAAGGATAAATCATTTGATTTTATCATCAAAACGCCCCCTGCGGCGGTCCAATTGCTGGAGGCTGCAAAGCTCAAAAGCGGGTCTGATCAGAGCAACAGGAATAAAGTGGGCACTGTAACGTGGGATCAGGTCAGGGTCATTGCTGAAAATAAAATGCCTGACCTCAACGCCTTCACTGTAGAATCCGGAATGCGTATGGTCGCCGGAACAGCGAGGAGCATGGGCATCGTCGTCAAGGGTACGCCCCCATGGGCTGAGAAGGTTGAAAGCTAGAATATTATTCACGAAAGGGAGTCTTGGCAGACGTTTGAACCTTTAAAATTTTTAAAATGTCAGGAAAACTTACTAAAAAACGAAAAGCGGCCAATGAAAAAATAGACGGCGATAAGCTCTATTCATTGTCCGAAGCGATGAAACTCGTCAAGGAGGTCAATACGGCAAAATTCGACGCTTCTGTCGATGTGCATATTCGCCTGGGAGTCGACCCGCGAAAAGCAGACCAGGCCATCAGGGGTACAGTGTCCCTGCCGCATGGAACAGGAAAAACAAAGACAGTTTTGGTGCTCTGCACGCCGGATAAGGAAGATGAGGCCAAGGAAGCAGGTGCTGATCACGTCGGTCTGGACGAATTCGTCCAAAAGATCCAGGGTGGATGGACAGATGTGGATGTGGTCATTGCAACACCCAATGTCATGGGCCAGGTGGGTAAAATCGGACGGATTTTAGGTCCAAGAGGACTTATGCCCAGTCCCAAATCCGGAACTGTAACGTTTGACGTTGGCGCAGCCGTTAAGGACGTCAAAGGCGGAAAAATTGCATTCCGGGTTGATAAATACGGGATTATTCACTCTCCGGTGGGACGCGTTTCCTTCGCTCCCGAAAAATTGGCAGACAATGCGCGGGAACTCATCACAACACTTGAACGCATGAAACCCGCTTCAGCTAAAGGAACGTATATGAAAACGATCAATGTCGCCAGCACAATGAGCCCCGGCATTAAGATTGATCCTAAAGAAGTTTAATCCTTTTAATCGAAAGAAATCATGACAAGAGAAGATAAATCAGCCGTCATCGAAAAATTGAAAGCGAAATTCGCCGAGTCACCATTTTTCTACATTACAGACTCTTCAGAGCTCAACGTGGCACAGGTCAACAAGCTCAGGGGATTGTGTTTTGAAAAAGGCGTCGAAATGACTGTCGTCAAGAATACCCTGGTGCGCAAGGCACTCGAAGGCACTGCAGAGGACAGCAGGTATGAGAACCTGTACGAATCCCTGAAAGGCCCAACTTCGCTGATGTTTTCCGGAACAGCAAATATGCCGGCAAAAGTTATTGAAGAGTTCAGGAAATCACACAATAAGCCCATTTTAAAAGCGGCTTACATCGACTCCGATATTTATATCGGTGACGAGGTGGTGAAAGAACTCAGTGCCCTCAAATCAAAAGAAGAATTGCTGGGCGATGTTGTCCTATTGCTTCAGTCACCGGCCAAAAATGTCATTTCCGCGCTTAAGTCTGGCGGATCGACACTGGCAGGCCTGGTCAAAGCTTTGCAGGAAAGGACTGAAGGATGATAAAATTGGCTTCCAAGCTATAATAGCATCTTTAAATATTTGATGTAATTATTATTGAATTAAATTAAAAAACTTATCATGGCAGATTTAAAGTCATTAGCAGATCAGCTGGTCAACCTGACCGTTAAAGAGGTCAATGAATTGGCTGATATTTTAAAAGAAGAGCACGGAATTGAGCCTGCTGCTGCAGCTGTTGCTGTCGCTGCCGGTCCGGCTGCAGGTGGTGGAGATGCCGCAGGAGCTGAGGAGCAAACTGAGTTCACAGTAATGCTGACATCCCACGGCAGTGCAAAACTGGCCGTCGTTAAAGAAGTGAAAAACCTCCTGGGTGTCGGTCTGAAAGAAGCTAAAGAACTCGTTGATGGAGCTCCGACCGCGGTCAAGGAAGGTGTTGGAAAAGATGAAGCAGAATCATTAAAAGCTGCTTTAGAAGCTGCTGGTGCTAGCGTTGAATTGAAATAATCCTACGTTAGAACCGCAGAAAATTAATGATAGAAGCAATTTATTTGCATATATGATCCAATAGCTTAGTCATTGAATGCAATGACTGGGCTATTGGTGTTTATACAAGTTTGAATTGAGAGATTGACTTTCATATTTAATAGCGTAAATACTTATAAAGAATGTTGAAAAATGGTGTCCTAGCCCAATCTGGAAATGGAAGGGTCAACTTTGGAAAGATTAAACTTTCATCCGAATACCCAGACTTGCTCGAAATCCAAATCAAATCGTTTATGGAGTTCTTCCAGCTCGAAACAACGCCGGAAAACAGAAGTAACGAGGGATTATTCAAGGTCTTCCAGGAAAATTTTCCCATCACTGATGCGCGCAATATTTTTGTTCTTGAATTCCTGGATTATTTTGTCGATCCACCCCGATATAGCATCGATGAATGCATGGAAAGAGGCCTGACATACAGTGTTCCTCTCAAAGCCAAACTCAGGCTTTCATGCAACGATGAAGAACATATTGATTTCCAAACGATCGTCCAGGATGTATTCCTGGGGAACATTCCTTACATGACCCCGAAAGGGACCTTTGTGATCAACGGGGCTGAACGGGTTGTTGTCTCTCAGCTGCACAGGTC
>JBFKJL010000152.1:0-6439 GCA_041631795.1 Saprospiraceae bacterium
ATCCAGACGGCCCTCATGTATAGTTTCCAGGGCTCCAATGCCGTGGTACTTGGTTGGTCGAGCCTTTTGACCAGATCCTGCGAGAGGGTGATTTTAAGGTTTTCCGCAACATTCTGTGCAACGCTGCTGTGCACAGCAAAAATGTCGTTCAATTCATTTTCATCGTTATAGGTCCAGATGATTTTTTCGGTTTGTCCCTCTACGAGATTGATGTTGATGCGGACCTTATCCTGGGTCGGGTGCGTGGTTATGGATCCTTCTAATACGTGAGCCACGCCCAACTCATTAGCGATCTCTCTGATGGACTTCTGTGTTTCACCCTTGTATTTCAGTGTTGAAGTGCGCGATTTCAATGCGATGCCATCAATGGCAAACAGTTTGTGTAATATCTCGACCATCATTCCATCGCTGAAAGATTCGTCCTTATCCTTGCTATTGTTGTGAAAAGGCAGAACAGCCAATGAATTGGGAAGCATTTCCATCTTTAGTACAGGAGCCTGTACCTGCCGGGAGGACGGCTGGTTTGGCCCGGAAGGCGACTTAAAAAATGCGTAGTAACCAAAAGCGAGAGAGAAAGCCACCAGGAAACTGAATAGGATCATACTGATGACATATACCTTGCGTGTGTCCTTATCTTCATCGATATCGCTGTCGTATTGGGTTATTTCAATTCCCCGTGTGCTGACTTCGAAAATCCATGAAAAGATTAGCGTGATGGGGAAGCCGAGTATCACGATTTTTATAAGCAACGACAATACCCATTCCGGGATATTAAGGGAAGGAAAAATGGCCACAGCCACCTGAATCAATATCCAGGCCGAAACCACGTAGACCGTGGCTACCTGATAGACGCTCCTTCGTTTGAGCTCGACCCAGAAATTTCGCTTCGAACCAGACATACCGTGTTGACAATAGCAGTGACAAAAATATACATTTATGAGTTATGGAATTCCCTGAGGGTCCGGGACTGATTTTTTATAGCCCGGACCCGACCATTCTCATTGCGGTGGCGTAACACCTGACAGACAAACCGGAATCGGGTCTGATGCCCTTTTGGCTACCTGGTTTCACTGGCTTCAACAGCAAAACTTTCTTTAAGTTACGTCAATTTTCCGATCGTTGCGGAAAGAGTGAAAGCGTGAACGTAGTCTTTATCCGCAAAGTGAAAAGAACGGTGTTTTGATTCATTCGAAATAATGGTCTTCCTTTTCCTTATCTGGCAGGCTAAATGGTAAGTTGGTCCACCACTTGTAAAGAATGTTCCAATAGCCATACTTCTCGAATCTTCGAGACGAGGTGACCACATGGGCGTCAGTGATCAGGATATACTTTCGCCATCCGTATTTCTGCATCACCTGGTAGGCCCATCGTTCATCTTCTGCCATGACCATTTTTTCTTCAAAGGGAATCTCCCTGGCCACCTTTGAAATACAGAACATCAGTGAGTGCGGGGAACGGTGAAATCGCTGCAGGAAGTTTAAGATGAATGCGGTCAATCTCGCCCGCCAGTGATGTTTATCTAAAGAAATCTTGCAGGTGCCGGCTATTTTCTTTTGACGACTTACGGCATGTGAAATTCTTTTAAGGAGTCCGGGTCCCAAGATGGTGTCAGCATCCACGAAAACGATGATGTCTACTTTCATTTCGAGGGCTTTCCTGGCCCCTGCGTTTCGCGCGCGTGCGACTCCTTTTTTTTCCGTGCGAACGACGTGAGGTGTCCTTTGCAGGGCCAGATGGCTGGTGTTATCTGTCGATGCGCTGTCCACTACGATCAGGCTGAGGGGATGGTATCCCTCGCGCAGGACGCCCTCCATTGTTTTTTCGAGGTAATCTTCCTCGTTACGTGCAGGGATTACGACTGCGATGTGTGGATTTTCCCCCAATTGTGTATTGGTCCTGTTCACATCCTGCAACATACACAAACCCTGGGCAATCTTCGACGAATTAATAAAGACATTTGTTATAATATAAGTGCTTATATAATTAACTTTGTAATATGCAATTTTACCGTCAGAACGTCAATCTCCTGTTGCCGAGCTGGCTGCGAAAGATTGGTGATGCATATCTTGTTCAGGCCTCGAAGATCTACCGGGCTAATGACATACCCTTCGAAACTTCCTGGTTTCCCGTATTCCTCGTCCTCAGCAAGCATCCGAGTGCCACTATATCGGAGATCGCTGAAATACTTGAAGTAACACAACCTTCGGTGAGCCAGGTGACATCGGCCCTCGAGAGGAAGGGATTGGTCAATTTCAACACATCGAAAACAGATGGTCGCAAAAAGATGGTCTCGTTGAGTGAAGAAGGGCAGAGGATGGTTTTGAGGCTGCAACCCCTGTGGAATAGCATTGACAGGGCCATGTCACAGATGTTGTTTACCCACGAAAAGACCAGAAACCTGGCAGAGACATTATCCATAATCGAAAAATTGATCAACTTGGAATTACATCGTGAAGTACAGTCCATTCTGGCGGACAGGCCAGTGAATATTCGGCAGATAAAAAGTACCGAAAACATCGACCTTTATCTACAATTCAAAAAGAACGAAGGAATCGATTTTATTTTTCCGGAAAAAGCGTGCAAGGTCTATGCCGCATTTTCCGACCAAGAAGTTATCGGGGCTGTAGCTGTCGAGAAACAGTCACCATCAGAATTTATATTGTACAACCTATATGTCTGCCGGGGTTACAGGCTAAGAGGCATAGCCAAAGGCCTGTTAGCACGTGCTATTCCCCAAGACAGTAAAACATGCATCATCATGGACAGGGCTACTCCTGAATTAGTGGACCTTTTGCTAAAATGTTCCTATTCTTTCAAGGTAGAAGTCAATACTGATTAAATGGAGGTGTTTCATTATGGATCCGATCGAATGAGTATAGGCATTGCCATGGATCTGTGTGCTGGCAAAAGAAAGGGCATCCTTGGTCGAAGGGCCCTTGAGCGCATTCACGGCTCGAGACAACGGGTTGAGAAAGTGATAGCAGACAATGCCGTTGTTTACGGCATCACCACCGGATTCGGTGCGCTTTATTCCACCTTGATAGATCCTGCTGACGCCACGTTTTTACAGCACAACCTGTTGAAAAGTCATGCAGCGGGGATAGGCGATCCCGTAGAAAAAGTCATCGCCAAGCTCATGATGATTTTAAAAGTCCATGCCTTGGCCCAGGGTTTTTCGGGTATTTGCGAAAGCACCCTTCGTCGCATCCTATGGCATATTGACGAAGATGTCATTCCCGTAGTGCCATGCCAGGGCAGTGTCGGAGCATCGGGTGACCTGGCTCCGCTGGCACATTTGTTTTTACCGCTTCTGGGGCTTGGAGAAGTGCTTCACAAGGGCACAGTTTATCCCGCCGCCGCAGTATTGCGGGCCCACGGCCTGGAGCCTTTGGAACTGCAGGCAAAAGAAGGACTTGCGCTGATCAACGGGACGCAGTTTATGGCGGCCTATGGTATCTGGGCGCTGTACCGCTTCCAAACCTGTCTCGACCAGTCGGATTTGATAGCTGCCACCATGGTTGAGGCATTGCAAGGGTCTCTTAAACCATTTACTCGCGGTATTCACGACATTCGCCCGCACACGGGTGTCCAGTATGTCGCCCGCCGCATGTATGCTTTTCTGAACAATTCTGAGATCATGCAGTCGCACATAGACTGTGACCGCATCCAGGATCCGTACTCGCTGCGCTGTATTCCCCAGGTGCATGGGACCAGCCGTGAGGCGTACAAACACGTACGCGAGGCTATCGAAACTGAGATCAATTCGGTCACCGACAACCCCATTATTTTGGAAACGGGAGAAATCATCAGTGGTGGCAACTTTCACGGCCAGACCATTGCCTTGCCATTGGATTACCTGGCTATGGCGGCTGCCGAGATGGGCAACATTTCGGACCGGCGCATTTACCTGGCTTTTGACGGCAAGTACGAGGGTGTGCCGACACTGCTGATGAAGGAGACCGGTCTGAATTCGGGATTCATGATCATCCAATACACGACAGCGTCTTTGGTAACAGAGAATAAGGCTATGTGCTTTCCCGCCAGTGTCGACAGTATTCCAACGTCCAGGGGCCAGGAAGATCACGTCAGTATGGGGTCGGTGAGCGGCAGAAAATGCTTGCAGGTAATCAAGAATTTTGAGCGCATTCTCGCTCTCGAAATGCTCTGTGCGGCTCAAGCCCTGGATTTCAGAAGACCCCTCCAATCAAGTCCATGGATCGCCGCGGTTCACGAACTCATCCGTGCACATATTGCCCACAGGGAAAAAGATGACCTTTTCGAAGCAGATATAACCTCTGCAGTCTCGATCATTCAAAAGGGAGCGTTGACCGGCGTTGTCAGAAAGCTGGGGTCCCACGATCCCGAAGTGTCAAAACACGAGCAACATGAAGTATTCGGAATTTATTGAACGATATGCACAGCACCCTGCTTACAAGGCGCCTGTCGGAAATAAGCTCCACGCACGTTCATGGCAGACCGAGGCGCCCTTGCGCATGCTGCTGAACAACCTCGACTCCGAGGTGGCAGAAGATCCTTCGAGGCTTGTGGTCTATGGGGGAACAGGCCAGGCGGCAAGAGACAAAACGAGCCTTCAAAAAATCATCCGTCACCTACTCGAGTTAGATGAAGATCACAGCCTCTTGATACAGTCCGGCAAGCCTGTCGGCATCGTCAGGTCTCACCCCGAAGCACCAAGAGTCCTCATAGCCAACAGCAACCTGGTTCCTGCCTGGGCCAACTGGGAACATTTCGAACACCTCCGCTCCAGAGGACTAATGATGTTCGGCCAGATGACGGCTGGATCCTGGATATACATAGGCACGCAGGGTATCCTGCAGGGAACTTATGAAACCTTTATGGCCTGCGGGCAGCAACATTTTGGCGGAGATATGAGAGGCAAGCTTTTGGTTTCTGCAGGACTGGGGGGTATGGGCGGTGCTCAACCACTGGCAGCCACCATGGCCGGAGCCACCTTCCTAGGCGCCGATGTAGATCCGGATCGCATAAGAAAAAGAATAGCTACCAAATACATCGACCGTATGACAGAAGACTACGAGGAGGCCAAAGGATGGATTTTGCAGGCTATCGAAGAAAAAAGAAACCTTTCCGTTGGTCTCGTCAGCGATGCCGGCGATATGCTCGAAAAACTGTTACGCGACGGTATCGTTCCCGATGTTCTCACTGATCAGACATCGGCACACGATCCTGTAAACGGATATGTGCCCCATCAGTTGGATCTGGATGAATCGATGCGTCTGCGGGCCTACGATCCGTCGCAATACAGAAAGTTGGCACTGGCCAGTATGGCGCGACATGTCGGATTCATGCTCAAAATGCAAGAACGCGGATCCGTGGTCTTTGATTACGGCAACAATATCCGGGAATTTGCCTTGCAGGGAGGAGAAGAACGCGCTTTCAACTTCAACGGCTTTGTGCCCGAATTCATCAGGCCATTGTTTTGTGAAGGAAAGGGCCCCTTTCGATGGGCTGCATTGTCCGGCGATCCCGATGACATCTATGCTACTGACAATGCGCTTATCCGGGCATTTCCGGGTAACAAGGCTATGATTCACTGGTTGAAAGAGGCGCGAAAAAAGGTGGCTTTCCAGGGATTGCCCTGCAGGATATGCTGGCTCGGGATGGGAGAAAGAGAAAAAGCGGGATTGATCTTCAATGAGCTTGTGCGCAGCGGCAAAGTGTCTGCTCCCCTCGTGATCGGGCGTGATCATCTCGACTGCGGATCTGTGGCATCACCCAATCGCGAAACCGAGGGAATGATAGATGGCAGCGATGCGGTATCAGACTGGCCCCTGCTAAACCTTATGTCCAATACTTCTGGAGGTGCAACATGGGTATCATTTCACCACGGCGGCGGCGTGGGCATGGGGTATTCGCAGCATGCGGGTATGGTAATTCTGGTAGACGGCACTGATCGGGCGGAACGTTGCCTGCGCAGGGTTCTGTACAACGATCCCGCCATGGGTGTCTTCCGCCATGCCGATGCCGGCTATGACTTGGCTGAAAAGGTGGGTGAAAGGTTTAATCTCATCATATGAAAGGAATGAAGCTGCTGGGACCATTCAACCAGGTAATGACCATGAGAGGCCTTCCCCTTAAAGGGGCTTTAAAGGACAAGAATTGTGAGGTCATCCCTGATGCGGGTATCTTGGTCGAAAAGGGCAGGGTCGTCCAGACGGCATCGTTTAAAGCGCTCAGGCAATACTACAAGGAAGACATAGAAATCATTCCTTTGCCAAAAGACCTTGTTGCACTTCCGGGGTTTACTGATTCACATACACATATCGCGTTTGGAGGAAGTAGGGCGGCGGACTATTCAAAGCGGCTGTCGGGGATCTCTTACCTGGAAATAGCAAGGCAAGGTGGGGGCATTTGGCATACCGTCCAGGAAACGCGGAACATGTCAACCCACCAGATTGTC
>JBFKJL010000153.1:0-6382 GCA_041631795.1 Saprospiraceae bacterium
ACTTGGCACAGGCGCCAGAGTAATCTCCCTCATCGTACAGTTTCTTAGCCATAACTCCGGGGTTATTGGCTTCAAACTCGGCCTGCCTGCGGGCATTTTCCTCGGCGGCATAGACCTTCCACTTTTTGTCCAGTTCGGCTACGAATGGATCTGTTTCAGGACATCCCCTCTTTTTCAGGAGTCCCAGGACATTCTTGAGTGTCTCATAGTCATCCGGGTTCTCCTCGTACATCTTTTTGTACGATGGCTTGAAGTAATCACAGTCAAAAATGTCTGTTTCTATGGGACCAAACTTGGCCTGGGCAGCCTTCCACGCCTGGTCATAGTATTTGCCCAGTTTTTTATTGTGCTCGTGATTATGTTCAGCAATCGCTTCCATCTTGTTCCAGTATGACAGGACCTGGTCTTTGGTCATCTTGCCTTTCTGGAACTGGTACACAACAATGGCGGAGATCGGATCGAAGACAATATATTCAGTGCTGTTGCCCGCCTTCTCAAGCGCTTTATCAAAAACAGCCAAATTTTCTGAATACGGGGCATTAAAGGTGTAAAACATGTCAAAACCTTTTCTCCCCCAAACATAGCCAACCCTTTTTGTAAAGCATTCATCACTTTTACACGTGGACGGTTTAATCCCCTTGGCTTCATAACATGCCACTGCCTCATCGTAGAGCCTGTTGATGATATCGACATATTCCTTTTTCTTGGCGGCGTCCGTTTCATTCGTGTAAAGACGTTTGTACAACTTCACGCCATCCATAAAATGGTAGTCCCTTTTGCCATCAGCAGCTGGTGCCAGTTCGTAGGCTTTTTTCCAATTCTCAAAGGCGATCTTGTAGTCCTCAGCTTTCAGCGCCTGCCTGTAAATGGAGTGCGCGTTCTCAGCATCCTCCTTCTGGGGAATGCCAATCCACGTAGAACACTGGGAAGCCCCAATGGTGACAATTGAAATAGAAAGAAATGATAGGATGATCAAATTTCTCAGGATGTCCATTGTTAAAATATTTATTAGTTAAACTTTCTTTTTACAAACCATTCGTCATCGTTAAAGGTAAAGCTGAAACTCAACCTGAAGTACTGTTCAGATATTGGCGTGCCATAACCTTTTCTTCCGATTGTCAGGCCCAGATTTGCATGCGAAATCTTTCTCTGGTAAAAGAAAGGCAAACCCAAACCTAAAGATAATCCGACGTCACGGATGCGTTCTGAATCAATTTCCCGGGGATCTGTTTGGTAATAGATTCCAAATCTATAATAAACTCTTGAAAAATAGTTCGTTACAGACTTATAATTTGGACGGTAAAATCCTCCAAAAGACACTCTTGACGCATTTTCAAGGTCAGTTTCATCAAAATCATTCTCATATCCCGACCACGCGCTTCTCCAGTAGTCCATACTGAGGCTCCATTTATTGCCCTTCTTGTAATTGACCCCCAATCCAAATGCCGCAGGCAGTGTACCATTGCCTTCGACATCCTCGGATATGAGAAAAGTATCACGCAACCCTGTAAAACTCTGGGTGATGAACTCAAAATTATCCTCACGGCCACTGAAACCCGTTTTGGTATTCCCAAAAAGACCAACGGTAAAACTGTCCTCCTCGGTATTTGGCCGCGCAACCATCGCATCCTTGTTCAGGACCCACCGATAGTTGAACCCAATATTCCACAGGAAACCGGACACACTGTAAGAATTACTGAAATTGTTCTCGAAAGCCACATCAAAATCACTGAATATCACATTCCTGTCCCGGGTGATCTTGCCAAACAAGTAACCCAGGCCGATCCCGGCTGAAAAGTTCTTGTACCTGAACCCATTGCTGAACAGGAATTGGTAAGTGCCTCCGGTCCCCTGGTAATTTCTTTCTATCTCCCCCAAATCGGGATCCTGGTCAAAAGATGAAATGTCATAACCTACCGTGGAATACGGCATCAGGGTAAAGGCCATCCCGTGATTGAAATCCCGTTTGACCCGGTCTAATAGATCATTCAGCGGGTTTTGGAGGGGAAATGCCAGGGAAATGTATTCGAGGTTGCCATTCCACGATGCAAAAGAGCCTTCAGCCCCGGACAACTTTGCTCTTTCCCCATACAAGCCGATGTCAAATGCCGTTGATCTCAGATAACTCAAAGAGGCCGGGTTGAGGATATTGATGGTGTATGGGTCAAGGAAAGCAGCCCCCGCGCCACCCATAAAATCGACAGTATAGAAATTCCTGTTGTTCAGGTCCCCCAAACCAAAGCGGGAGTAAGGTGAATTGTCCTTGGGTTGCGCCCAGGACACCACGGGTATGATGGCGACAATCAAGGCGCCAAGGATCTTAAGAATTGTATTCGAGTACTTCATTCAAGCCTATCAATACTAGATTAGGGCGTACAAATATCCGAGAATCTATGAATTCTCCAAAATACTCAGCATCGCCACCCGTCAATATAACGTCTGCATGACCGTATTTTTCTGTTAAAGTTTTAATAAAACCCATAATTTCATATCTCAGACCCATGATGGCGCCATTTTGTAATGCCTGCTCCGTCGTCTTGCCCAACAATAAATTTCGACTCAGTTTACGCTCTGCAAGGGGCAACTGTGATGTGAACGCATGCATTGCGCGAAGCCTGAGATCCACCCCGGGTGAAATATTCCCTCCGTGGTATTGACCCTGCGCATCGATGAAGTCCATCGTCATGCACGTACCGATATCGATGACCAATGCATTCTGCGATGGATGAAGCACATTGGCACCGACAACCCCGCACAACCTGTCCAGGCCCAGGGTCTCCGGCGTTTCATACAGGATCTTCACAGGAACCGGAGTGTCATGATCTACAATAAGAAGATGATAATTCTTTTTTAAGTGGTGTATAAACCCTGGATGAGATCTACGGACCGAGGCCATAGCCACCCTTGTGAATGGATATTTACTGTAAATCGCTCTGATATCGTGGACAAGGACCTTTTTCTGACGGGAATAGTGGAGGACTGCCCCTTTGTCAATGACAGCCAGCTTGTAAAAACTGTTCCCTATATCAATGACAAGGTTCAATGTTTGAAGTGTCTCGTCCCGGTGAATACCATTGACATCCCTTTCGAATCGCAATAATCGATGCTCAGTTGATCCTTAATGGAACCACCGGGTTGAATGACGGCTCTGGCACCGGCATCATAAGCGAGTTCTACACAATCAGGGAATGGGAAAAAGGCATCGGAAGCCATGACTGACCCCGCCAGGTCTAAGCCGAAACCACGCGCTTTTTCGATGGCCTGCTTACAGGCGTCCACCCGCGATGTCTGACCACAGCCCATGCCGAGCAACTGGCCACCTTTGGCAAATACGATGGTGTTTGACTTCAGGTGCTTGACGATCTTATTGGCAAAAATAAGGTCTTCCGCTTCTGTGGCCGTTGGTGCTTTTTGTGTTTTGACCTCAAAGTCTTCGGCATTCTCCATTTTCATATCTGAATCCTGGACGATCACGCCGTTAAGGATGCTTTTGAATTGCTTTTGTCCCTTGTAGAAGTCGTTGATCTTCAGCAGCACGCGCTTTTTCTTTTGGGTGAGCAGTGCGAGGGCGTCATCATTGAATCCCGGCGCGATAAGGACTTCGTAAAACAGTGTATTGATTTCCCCGGCTGTAGCGAGGTCGATGGGATGATTGGCGATCAATACCCCTCCGAAGGCGGACACCGGATCGCCGGCCAGGGCGTCCTTCCACGCTTGGTGGATCGTTTGTCGCGTGGCCAGTCCACAGGTATTTGTATGTTTCAATACGGCAAAGGTCGGACCATCGTCCTTGAATTCACTCATGACCTGGACAGCGGCGTCCACATCAACCAGGTTATTGAAAGACAATTCCTTGCCACCAAGCTTTTCAAAGATATTGTTCAATTCCCCAAAATAAATACCCTGCTGATGCGGGTTTTCGCCGTAGCGCAAAACCTGTCCTCCGAGGAAGCTCTTTTTGAATACGCCATCACTGCCCTCTCCCGAAAAGTATTCAAAAATGGCCGTATCATAGTGGGAAGAGACTTTGAAAGCTTCGAGCGCCATTTTTTTACGCTCGCCCAGGGTAGTCTCAGCCCCGGCGTTCTTCATCTTGTCTACGAGAAAGCTGTAATGGGCCTTGGAGGGAATGATTAAAACATCCCTGAAGTTCTTGGCCGCTGCGCGAATCAGGGCGATGCCCCCGATATCAATCTTTTCAATGATGGCGCTTTCATCGTCCGTTGTCCTCACCGTTTCCTCAAATGGGTAGAGGTCAACGACCACAGCATCTATCTGAGGGATATCATAATGGGCCAGCTGCCCCATGTGATCTTCGGTGCGTTGAGCGAGAATGCCACCAAAGATCTTGGGATGCAATGTTTTGACTCGACCATCAAGTATGGATGGATACGATGTCACATCCTCAACTTTGACGGGTGAAAGTCCAGCTGCTTCGAGGTGGGCATAGGTTCCACCTGTGGAATATACTTTGACACTTGATTTTTTGAGATAGTCAATGATCTCATCGAGACCGGATTTGTCAAATACTGATATCAGTATGGACTCAATTCTTTTGGTTGGCATAGTGTGTTCTTTATGCCGGCAAATGTAAGCATCTTTTCAGGGAGATGGCGGCCTGAAATCCAAAATATTTCCCATTTCATAACAGATTCTGCATCGCGGTTCATATTTATCTTTTTCGCCAATCACAACAGTTTCTGTTTCCTCGGAGAGCCTGTAGGAATGGGTGGCCAGGTTGCCACAATGCGGACAAATGGCGTGAACCTTGGTGATGTATTCGGCGATCGCCAGGAGATGGGGGATTGGCCCGAATGGCGCTCCCCTGAAGTCCATGTCAAGGCCCGCTACAATGATCCGTTTTCCCCGGATGGCCAGCTTTTCACACACCACGGGCAATTCCATGTCAAAGAACTGGGCTTCATCGATGCCGATGACATTGACCTCGGTAGTGTGGTTCAGGATGTCTTTTGAATGGACCACAGGGATGGAATGTATGACATTTTCATCATGGGAAACGACGTTCTTGTCATCATACCGCCTGTCTTTTGTCGGCTTAAAGATCTCAACCCTCTGGTGGGCAAACTTGGCGCGCTTTAACCGCCGTATAAGCTCTTCCGTCTTCCCAGAAAACATCGATCCGCAGATGACTTCAATCCATCCGCTGCGCTGTCCTCTGAAATTGGGTTCTAAAAACATTGATTAAACAAAAAATATATATGTAATTTAAGCGAATAAATGAATTCCGGCTGATAAATTCAAAGATGTCAAATAAATTCGGAGAATAAACTGTTTTATTTGAAATTTCGGCCATTATTTTGAAAGCCGATAATTATAAACCAAATGTCGATAAAATTGTATAAGATATTCGGGTTGCGTTTGATTGCCGGCACTTAAAAAACTCCTATGGATCTAGAAAAAACAGGGCACATCCTTAAAAAATTAAACAGGCTGTACGAGCTTGTTTCCGTCATAGGCGAAGTGAACGCGACGGAAAAAGACCTGATGAAGGCCTACATCCTCGATCTCTATGCCAATATCGCCATTCCTGAAGAAGACACTGGCAGTGCCAGCGACAAGGAGATGCGCAAGAAAATAAAGAAGCAAAAAAAGCAGGAAAAGAAGATCAGAAAAGCGGTGGGCATCGATCCTGAACCTGAAGTAGACCCAGGTAAAATTGAACAGGCTTCCGCAGTAACATCTCAAAAACACGATGCTGTCGAAGCCCTATCCACCAGCGGAGCGGACCCGGCCCCGGTTGCATCCCCTGAACATGCAATAAGTGAGACAGAGCCTGTCCTGGAGCAGGTCGATGACTCTTCACATTCCGAAAAGGATGGGCTTTCTGAATTGTTTAAAGCCCAGGAAGCCAGGGAATTGTCCGATAAATTGCGCCTGACCCCAATCGCAGATCTGACCAAGGCTATGAGCATCAATGAAAGGATCTTGACCATCAATGACCTTTTTGGTGGGAATAAGGACGAGTTTGAAAATATGCTCACGGCCCTTAATGGGTTGGAGTCCTATGAAGAAGCCAGTGGCATTCTCGCTAAAAGTGTGGCGGTAAAATACAACTGGACTGCCGAGGAAAAACTCGTAAAGGCCAGGAATTTCATCACCCTCGTTCAGAGAAGATACAATCACAATTGAACGCACCAGTTAAAAAGGTCACATCGGCCATCAAATTCAGTGCGCTGATCGTCTCGGTTTTATGGATCGTGCACCTCTACAAATACCTGACCCTTAAACCCCTGACCACTTATGGGATCTTTCCAAGGGAGGCAGACGGGCTTGTCGGGATCATCACGGCCCCCCTCGTACACGGCAGTTGGGAGCACCTGATCTCAAATTCCGTCCCCCTGTTTGTAACTTCAACCATCAT
>JBFKJL010000154.1:0-6304 GCA_041631795.1 Saprospiraceae bacterium
CGCTAAATTGACACCGCTCACATCTGGTCCTGTAGAAGGCAAACTGAGGCCATTGAATGCTGAGACAGTGGAAAACAGATTGGGTGGCATGCTGGACGAATTACAGGCCATGTCCAAGAGCCTGGGATCTCTTAAAGCACTCCAGGAGGTTGATTTTTCTGATACCAAGAATCAACTCGAATCCATGAGTAATTTTTACCAGAGGATGAATGAAGCTATGGTCTCATTGAATGATGCTGTTGAAGATACAAAGGTCTACAAAGAACAGTTGACATCCCTGAACACAAACCTGTCCTCTCTTAACGAGGTCTATGGAGGTGTGCTCAGTGAGACCAATCAGCAAATGTCAGCTATGAACAGTTTCTATGTCAGCTTGAATGACGTTGTGAGCAGATTGAATGAGGCAGCAGAAGATGCGACTTCCTACAAAGAACAACTTGCATCACTGAACAGCAAGCTTACGGGTCTCAACAGTGTATACGGCAATGTGCTTTCAGCATTCAAACAATCCTAAGCGTTGTTTGAATACGACATTTACCTAACTATTAAAATCTGAAACATGTCAATACCAAAGGAACCCAGGCAATTGATGATCAACGTCATGTACCTGGTGCTCACTGCCCTCCTTGCGTTAAATGTTTCCGCAGAAGTATTTAACGCATTCAAAATAGTAGACAAAGGCCTGATCAAATCCAACTTGTCCCTGGATCAGTCCAATGCAGCGCTGCCCGCAGCCATACGCGATGGAGCCAAGAAAAGAGAATCCCTGGCTACGTATGCAGAACGCATTGATCCGATTCGCGACAAATCAGCTGAGCTGACGCAGTATATCCAGTCAATCGTCGATGAAATGATACAACAGACGGATGGATATGTCATCAGTAAGGAAACCGGCGAAGTCACAGACGATTTGAAAGGCATGAAAAATATCGATATCACAACGCGTTACCTTGTAGGGAAAGACGGCAAAGGTGGCGTTGGTGCTGAACTCCGCAACAAGCTCTTGCAATACAAGGATGATATTCTGACATTCATTGATGATGAAGACAAGGAGAGTTTTATAAAAGAAGTTTCAGTGAATATCGATGATCAGACCTGGAAAGACAAAGGCAAGCCCAGCTGGGAACATATGAATTTTGACCATATGCCCTTACAAGCGACCCTGCCCCTTTTCAGCAAGTTTATCAATGATGTCAAATCCACCGAATCTGCAGCCCTGAATTATCTTGCCACAAAAGTGGGGACAACCACAGATGTTGTTCTGGATAAATTCACGGTCGTATCGGCACCTCAAAAATCGTATGTCATTAAAGGTGAACAGTACAAAGCAGACGTCTTTTTGAGTGCTTTTGCTGGCGCTGACTCCAAAACTGGGATAAAAATATCTGTCGATGGCCGTTCCTTGCCTGTTGATAATGACGGGATTGCCACTTACACAGCCAACGCAAACACTGTGGGTGTAAAAAGATACAATGCCATAGCGACCATCACGAACCCTGTCACCGGGGAAACACAGACTTTCAAGAAAACTTTTGAATATGAAGTCGGCGAAAGATCAGTGGCGATCTCCCCTACTAAAATGAATGTTTTCTATATCGGTGTTGACAACCCGGTCGAAGTGTCCGCTGCAGGTGTGCCAAGTAACCAGATCAAGGTTTCAATGAGCGGCCAGGGTGGCGGCACCATTAAAAAACAATCAGATGGGACATACATTGTGAATGTGTCAAAACCGACAAGATTAGGAGAATTTGCCAAGATCACTGTGACCGCACCCGGCATGAATGCCAGTAAGGACTTTCGTGACAAAAGGATCCCCGATCCGGTTCCTAAACTCAGTAAGAGCCGAGGTGGAGCCATGGGCAGCGGTGAATTTAAAATCCAGCCCGGTGTATTTCCAGTCCTCGAATCTTTTGATTTCGATGCCCGCTGCGACATTGTCGGTTACAGGGTTGTCTATGTTCCCCGCCGTCAGGATCCCCAGGTCTCTGATAACAGGGGCGGTAAATTCTCTCCGGAAACCAGAACCCTCGTTGAAAAGGCCAAGCCGTCAGACAGATATTTCTTTGAAAACATAAAATGTAAGTGTCCGGGTGATCCCGCACCGAGGGATATCGGACAAATGGTATTTAATATCAATTAAAATCAATCATCATGATTCAAAAGAATTTGGTTCTTCTCTTATGTCTATGTTTTGGCATTTTTGTGAATGCCCAGGACGACAGGCAAATCATTACAGAATCAGGAACGCCACTAGAAGACATCTATATCGATGACGTCGTCAAGCGAACGCTTGTTGAAGAGGCACCAGTTCTTGAATACCAGCCTTTAAGAGAAGCAGATGTGGTTTGGCAAACACGCATCTGGCGTGTGATCGATGTTAGGGAAAAGATGAATATTGCATTCAGGGCACCGTTGAAGCCGTTTTTCTCGATCCTGACAGAACTGGCACAAAATGGCGACATTGCTGTGTTCAAGGATGAAACTTTCCGTGAACCAATGACCATTGATGATATTGACAAGGTGATCAACAGGATTGATACAACCACCGTATTTGATTACGATACATACGAAGAACAGATCAAGGTGGTTAAAAATACCATCAACTGGGAAGATGTCAAGCAATTCAGGCTCAAGGAAATATGGTATTTTGATAAGGAAACGTCTACGTTCAACTGCCGCATCCTCGGGATATCCCCGATTCTCGATGAGATCGATCCGGACACTGGAGAACTCAAATATTCCCTGCCTTTATTCTGGGTCTACTATCCTGAAGCGCGCGAACATTTTGCCAAACACAGGATCCTCAATGATTTCAATGAAATCGCTCCAATGTCATGGTATGATTTGTTTGAAGCCCGGTTTTTTTCCAGCTTTATCATGAAACAGTCCAATACCCTTGACCTGAGGATCGTGGATCTCTATGAGGGTTATGATCGTGCAGGCGTTCACAGGCTGATGGAATCAGACAAGATCAAAGCTGAGCTATTCAATTTTGAACACGATCTCTGGGAATATTGATGCCCGTCTGAATCTAAGATATATCCCCGGTGCGCATCTGCAATCCGGGGATTTTTTTTTGGCCAATCCACCAAAAAAGACCCAACAATGCGTATTCCGCAAAGACAATGCGCAAGTCTTCCCTGAAAAGTGGCGTCATATAAGTGTGGTAGCTTAAATAGATCAAAAGGCTCCACGCCAGCACTACCCTGTTGCCCAGAAAGCCCCCAAGAAAAATCGGAACAATGAGATACCATGGATGAACAGTGGTGGCCAATAAGAGATATATAATAAAAATTTCAAGGTTTAACGCCAACAATTCCCTCACTGTAGCTACTCCCATGCGGAAGGACTTGTATATAATGATGATGAATGTAATAACAGCGAGGACTGGTCCAATGACGGCGATCTGGTTGTACCCTGTTAACCATTGACCAAATGCCCTCAAAACATAGTATATGCTGGCATTGAATTCAAATTTCCTGAAGTAGAGATTCACAGAATCCAAAAAATGCCATACGTCGAAGGCCAAAAAAAAAGGCAAGAAGAGAATGCTTGTTGTGGCAACTGATAATATTAAAAAAGGCAACCATCTCATCTTCCGCTTCATCAGGAACCAAATCAGCGAGGGACCAAAGATCAGCGGGAGGAGTTTGGTCCCCACCGCAAAGGCATAAAAAAGGCCGGCAAGGATGGTCCGGTTCTTATGAATAAAATAATATGTCAGGCAAAGAAAAAACACCATGACACCTTCAAAGTGCATATTGCCCATGATCTCAATGATGACCAGCGGATTCAACGCATAAAAGAGGATGATATAAAGAGGAAAGCCAAATTTGCGTATGAATTGAAACAATAACCAGATCAGCCCTAATTCAAAGACCAGCAAAGTGCTCTTTATGACAAGAACAGAACTTTCTATAGACCATGCGTCATTCATAGTTCCCATGATAAAAACAGCCTGGCTCACAGGGGGGTACACAGTATAATAGTCCGGAGAATTCAAGAATTGATAGAGTTCTGCGAAATAAGGATCTCGAAGTTGGGGATCTGACATGATCTCCGAGGGCAGGTAACTCAATGGACTGATACCGTTTAAAGTACAGTGGCCATCCCATAAAAACCGGTAAATGTCATCTGAGAGATTGGGAAAGGAAAAAACGAGAACAATGCGCAGGCCAATGGCGACCAGGAGTACTTTCCTGACTGTTGCATCTTGCCTGGTCCTGGTGAGGATAAATATGTAAGCGACAAATGCCATTGCATACAGAGGCATCAGGATCATGAAATCGTTTTGGCGTAAGCCAAAACAAATTGTCAGTATGGAGATGACGAGAATACCTGCTGCGAAAAGCTCTTTCACAATTGCCGACCGGTTTTAAGATTTAATTGTCTTATTGAAAAGTAAAAGATACAACCATAGCCGAAGAATAGCATGATGTGAAACAGAATCAATGCAGTATTCTGCGTATGGATACCCAGGATGATGCCGAAAAGAAAATACAAGGCGAGGCACCCTTCGAAGATCGTTGTTACGGGTAATGAACGCATGACATATTGCCGGAAGGGAACAATTGTCTTTGATGAGGTTATATTGAATTTAGGGGTCCTGACAAATGCGGATGGCCTGCCCAGGTACCCATGGAGGACTGCAATAGAGTTATGGAGGGAAAGGCCCATGGACAAAGCAAGGAAGACAGGGAAAAGGATGATAAACTTAAAAACGGCTTTTAGCTTGTTTGTGTATTCCCAGGCAGAATTGACATTGGCGATGTAATACACGATGCTTATGGCGAGGAGGCTGATCAGAAAGAAGCTCATGAAAGAAAGTTCAATTCCAAGCGGATTGATGAAAAACAAGAGGGGGACACTAAAGACACCAAGAAGAAATACAAAGAGGAAGACCGTACTTCCTAAAAGATGAGTTGTGGCATGAACTTTTTGTATCAGGCGAAGGTCGCTGGCCCAAACCCTGGGCAATAATTTTTTTGCAGTTTCTGCTCCTCCTTTCATCCACCTGTATTGTTGGGATTTGAGCCCATTAATTTCTGACGGCAATTCAGCGGGTGCGGTAATGTCTTCCAGGTAGATGATCTTCCAGCCCCTGAGCTGGGCCCTGTAGCTCAGATCGAGATCCTCGGTCAGGGTATCGGCTTCCCATCCACCGGCATCCTCAATGGCATCTTTTCGCCAAATGCCCGCTGTACCGTTAAACTGCAGAAAATAATTGGCAGATTCCCTGCCCTGTTGTTCTACAGTAAAATGTACATTTAATTGCAAAGCCTGAACCTCTGTGAGCAGGGAGAAGTCCTGATTGATGTGGCTCCACCTGGTCTGAACGACTGCGACTTCCTGATTTTTAAAATGATGTAAGGTTTCATTCAAAAAGTCCTTACGTGGAAGAAAATCAGCATCAAAAATAGCGATATAGTCACCCTTGGCCGTTTTCATCCCGTTTTTGAGCGCTCCTGCTTTATAGCCACTGCGATCTTTCCTATGGATCAGATAAATATTAAAACCCTTCTCCCTGTATTCGGCCACTTTTCGTTTTGACACTTCAAGTGTGTCATCTGTGCTGTCATCCAGCACCTGGATTTCCAGGGCTTCTCGAGGATAATCCATCTCTATGATGTTATCAATGAGCCGTTCGACAACAAAGACTTCGTTATACAGGGGCAATTGTATCGTCACCATTGGAAAATATTCGGGTTCCTGCTGAGAGGGTTCAGCCTGAGGATTTTTCCCGGTTCTGGCTTTGGTATAATGCAGAAGAAGATGAAACTGAAGAAGGCAGTATATGGTGATATAGACCAGGGCCATCGTGTAGATGATCAAAGTAAAGTAGCCCGCTATTTCCATCCACATGTGCATCAGATCATTTTAAAGATTGTCCAGAGGATCTTATGCCCTGCGAGGATTGTCCCTTTGATCGTCCCGGACACCTTTGAAACCCCGACTCTTTTGCGATAATCCACCGGGACTTCCTTTGTCTTCATTTTCAATTTTGCCGCCTTGACCTGCATCTCAACTGTCCAGCCAAAATCCTTATCCTTCATGTTCATGCGCTTCAATGCCTCGTAGCGCACTGCCCTGAAAGGTCCAAGGTCTGTGTAGTGGTAATTATATATCAGGCGGATGAGGTTGGTCGCAAGCCAATTGCCAAAAATTTGCTGAATTTGCATTGCTCCTGATTCCAACTGCCCAAGAGCCCTTGATCCGATCACCAGGTCGCAGTTCTCGTTCAATATGGGATCAATCAGATCTGGCATTTGTTCTGGATAGTCAGAAAAATCACCATCTAAAAAAA
>JBFKJL010000155.1:0-6292 GCA_041631795.1 Saprospiraceae bacterium
ACGATATTTTATATAGGCATAAATATAGGTGCTCTTCTGGCCACAACCGTTGTGGCCTTTGTCGGGGAAACCTATGGATTTAAATACGGGTTTGGACTGGCTGGTCTGGGCATGCTCCTGGGTTTGGTGATATTTTATCTCGGACGGGAGAATTATTCCGCCGCACCAGGCCTTGGCCTGACTGCAGAAGGAAAAGAAATGGTCGGGCCGCTCAACAAAGGCACATGGGTCGCCATCCTTTCATTAATCCTGATCCCTGTGGCATACTACCTGATTCAGCATAACAGCTGGATGGACTACATATTGCTTGGTCTCTTCCTTTTCATTTCCGTTGTGCTCATCAGGGCCGGAATTGAAGCCGATACCACTGAAAAGGTCAAGGTCTGGAAAGACAGGATGATCGCCCTGATCATTTTTATGATCATCAATGTGGCCTTTTGGGCGTGTTTTGAGCAAGCCGGAACATCACTGACCCTATTTGCAGACAGGAATGTGGACAGGGATATCCTGGGCTGGACAATGCCGGCCTCGATGACCCAGTTTTTCAATCCATTCTTCATTATTGTCTTTGGTTCGATATTTTCCATCATGTGGATAAAACTGGCCAAGATCGGCAAGAACCCAAGTATCCCCATGAAATTTGCCCTGGGTATATTCCAACTGGCATTGGGATTTTTATTGACCAAGGTAGGCCTGCAATTTGTCAATGATGATTTCCAGGTGCCATTACTGACCCTGCTGTTCCTGTACTTGTTGCATACAACGGGTGAGTTGTTCCTTTCCCCTATCGGGCTGTCCATGGTGACAAAACTGTCTCCAAAGAAGATTGCCGGTACTGCGATGGGTGCGTGGTTCCTGAGCTTTGCTATCGCCAACTATGTTGGTGGTAAAATTGCCTCACTGACCGGAGGTCATGGTGGCGGTGAGGCGCTTTCAGCAGCAGAAGGATTGGCAAAATATACGACAGTATTTTCAAACATTGGTTTTGTGCTGATTGGCATTGCCATCGTCATTGCCTTGTTTAGCAAATCCCTAAAGAAACTGATGCACGGCGTAGAGTAGCAATATTCTTATTATCAGCGGAACTGAACAATGGATTGGCAAGATATAGGACCATCCCTACTGACAATCATCGTTTTTGCGGCGATCTATTTTGGTGCCAGGTATTTTCTTTCCAAAAGGACTGAAGGGGTTGCCAATAAATCCCTCATCAGGAGCATCATCCTGATCATGATCTTGCTTGTGGCTGTGATCAGTTTTATAATTTCATTGCCTCTTGAAGAAAAGATGCATGATAAGGTCATTAACCTTATAGGTATTCTTCTTTCTGCTGTTTTCGCATTGGGATCAGCGACATTTATCGGGAATGGCCTGGCCGGGATCATGCTCAGGACGATCGGCAATTTTCAGCCAGGAGATTTTGTCAGGGTGAAAGACACCTTTGGAAGGGTGACCGAACAGGGTTTATTTCATACAGAGATCCAATCCGAGAATAACGATCTTGTCACAGTGCCCAATTTATTTATTGTCAATAACCCGGTCAACGTGCTCAAGAAAAAAGCCGGGATTCTCATTTCCTCTGAAATTTCATTGGGTTATGATGTCCCGAGGCTGACGATCGAGGCATCACTTTTAAAAGCGGGAGAATGTGCCGGGTTGAAACTGTCTTATGTTAATATTGTTGCGCTGGGGGACTTTTCAGTGCTGTATCGGATCCAGGGATTGCTCGAAGATGTTGAGAATATCATTGAAGCCAGGTCAAAGCTCAATGCCTGTGTTTTGGATTGCCTGCATGAAGACGGCATTGAAATCGTTTCACCGACCATTATGAACCAACGACAAATCGGGGATAAAGAGATTATTCCGGATACGCTTGAGCAAATCCCTGTTCAGGTCAGGAAATCAAGGAAAGAAAACCGCCAGAAGATCCAGTTTGCCAAAGGTGAAGCGGCGGCTGCCATTGTCCGCCGGCAGAAAGCGCTCAGAGATGTCGAAGCCAAGATCAAATCTTTCGAAGAAGCCCTGAAGGGCGCCCAGGACGATGATACAAAGGTGGAGATCAAGGAGAAAATCGAACGTGCCAAGCAACTCCACAGCAATATTCTCAATAAGATTGATGCCAAACTTGAGGAATTATCGGAAAACGACCTTTAGGCGGCGCTTTGGCCTTAAACCTTAAATTTACTGCTTGACCAATGCATCGAATTCTTTAATGATATCACGAATCCCATCCTCAGGCAGGTACACCAAAAGGCCTTTTTTATTGACAATTTCGTAGGCGGGTATGGACGACAAATTGTAGCTGTACATCAGGTGGTCCCGGTCGATGGCGCGGACATTTTTCCCGTTGAGGAAGGGGTATTTTTCCAGGGCGCCCATCCAGGCATCCGCATCTGTATCTATGGATACATTGAGCAGGATGACTCCAGAATCCTCGATGGCCTTACGCGTTTCGCGATAGGCCTGAAAATTGGTAATACAGGGGGCGCACCAACTGGCCCAAAAACTGATGTATACGACCTGGCCTTTGTATTCACTCAGTTGTCCAATGGACCCACTGATGTATTCAAACCTGAAGTCGGGTGCTTTTTTAATGTCTCCAATATTCAGGAGGGTCAATGCGATAAACCAATAGAGCATAAAACCGATTTAGGACTTTATAACGGCTGAAAGTGTGCAAATTGATATTGACATGAACAAAAAATATGGGTATGCCTTGCTTCAATGGGATCACTATGGCAATGGAGGTGCATCTTCAGAAGAGGCTATAATATCAAAACTACTCGTGATCTCAGCTGATTTCTCGATCATTCGGGACACAGAGCAATATTTTGTCAATGATAATGCAATGGCTTTTTCAGCTTTTTTTTCCTTGATTTTGCCGGTCAGGATATAGTGCATATGAATGCGGGTGTATGTCCTGGGAATTTCTGCTCGGCGTTCACTCACGACTTCCACACCAATATCTTTCACGTCCTGTTTCATTTTTTCTAGGATGGATACAACGTCTACAGCGCTGCAGGATGCCATGGCCATGAGCACAGACTCCATGGGTCCGACGCCAGAGCCATCAGCTTTTATCTCGATGGAATGGCCACGATCGTTCGAGATCCTGTAATGTGTGAGGTTGCCTGTACTTTTAAGTGTGATCATATCGTGTATTTTTAAGTAAACACCACAGAGGGCCAAAATGATGCGATATGAAAATATTTTTGCGAAATTGAATTTCTGGCCACATAAATTGTTAAAAACCAAGAAATTATAAAAATATATTTTTTAATATGGAAAATTTGCACTATCATTAGCTGTTATTATTTTTCAATCAAAACGCGAAATCATGTTAGCATTAATTATTCAATTACTCAGCGGTGCAGCAGGTGGCAATATTGCCGGATCATTGATGAAAAATCAGTCACTCGGTACATTGTGGAATTCTGTTGTCGGTATTTTAGGAGGAGGTATTGGCGGTCAGATACTGGGCATGGTGTCCCCGGCGCTCGCATCAGCTGCAGCCAGTGGCAGTATGGACATTGGCAGTATCCTGGGAAGTGTTGCCGGTGGCGGCGTAGGCGGTGGCGTATTGCTTGCCATTGTCGGCCTGATCAAAAAGGCTATGGCCAAGTAACCTGCACTGCGATTGTATGATATTAAGTAAAGTGTCCTGGTCACGACCGGGACATTTTTTATGACCCCTATGTCAATCCTTTGATCCCCGTCACAGTCGTGTATTTAAAAGTGAGTTTTTCATCGGGGTGGATGTATTTAAATGCAGACTGGGCCATCATGGTCCCTTCGTGAAAGCCGCACAGGATGAGTTTTAGTTTTCCGGGATATGTGTTGATATCGCCGATTGCATAAATGCCGGGTATATTGGTGCTGAAATCCATGGAATCGACTTCTATGGTACTCCTGTCCAGATTCAGCCCCCACTCAGCAATGGGTCCAAGTTTTGGCGTCATGCCAAAGAGAGGAATGAAATAGTCCGCAGGAAGGGCCAGTACATCTTCTTTAGTCTTTATGGAAACACCTTCAAGTTTTCCCTCTCCCCTGAGACTTGTCACATTGCCTTCAGTGATGAGATTTAACGCGCCTTTCTTTGCCAGGTCATGCACTTTGTCCACGCTGTCCGGGGCACCCCGAAATGCTGTTCTCCGGTGTACGAGCGTGAGTTCCGCTGCAATATTAGACAAGTCAATGGCCCAGTCGAGGGCAGAGTCCCCGCCTCCTGCGATGACCACTTTCTTATCTGCGTACTTATTTGGATCCTTTATGATGTAATCGATTCCTTTATCCTCATAACTTTCCAAATTCTCTATGACCGGTTTTCTCGGTTCAAAACTTCCCAGCCCTGCCGCGATGGCGATGACGGGGGCCTTGACCACAGTGCCCTTATTTGTCATGACAGTGAATTCCTTGTCCCCGGTCTTATCAATCGTTTCGGCCCGTTCCCCTAGAGTGAACCCGGGGTTGAACGGGGCGATCTGCTCCATAAGGTTGTCGACCAGGTCTTTGGCCAGAATCACCGGGTAACCAGGGATGTCGTATATGGGTTTCTTGGGATACAATTCTGTCAGTTGGCCGCCTGCGGCAGGCAGGGCATCTATGATGTGGCACTTCAGTTTGAGCAGTCCCGCTTCAAATACCGTAAAAAGGCCGCATGGACCAGCTCCAATGATGATGATGTCTGTTCTGATCATAACGCGAAATTAATGCCTTTTATGTTTACGTCGCTTTCTCTTGGCCCATTATACAGTAATAATTTCAATCATTGTTCAAGTATGCTTGTCAAAACATTTGCCTCCGCCGTTCATGGCGTTGAGGCCCGCAAGATTACGGTGGAAGTGAATGCCGGGGGTACCGTCCCTGCCAGTACCAGCATGATCCATATGGTGGGATTGCCGGACAATGCCGTCCGCGAGGGATTTATGCGCATCGAGGCTGCCACAAAAAATTTAGGCTACAGGATACCGCGCGTAAAGCTCATCGTCAACCTGGCCCCGGCCAATTTGAGAAAAGAAGGTTCAGCTTATGATCTGCCTATAGCCCTGGGCATTCTAAAAGCCACACGCCTGATCGATGCCATTGACCTGGAGGGATTCACCATCATAGGCGAGCTGGCGCTCAATGGCGATCTTCGACCGATCAAAGGGGCCTTGCCAATGGCGTTACAGGCACATAGGGAAAATGCGAAGGGCATGATCCTGCCCGATGCCAATGTCCGTGAGGCAGCCATCGTTAAAGACTTATGCGTGTATGGGGTGAAAAACCTGAAGGAGGCCATCCAGGTTGTATGTAATGACCCTGGTATAAAACCGTTTTCCCTTAATGCTGCCGAGTTGTTTCAGTTGAACCGGCATCACTATGATGTCGATTTTACGGACGTGAAAGGCCAGGATAATATCAAGCGCGCTCTGGAGATAGCCGCTGCCGGATCTCACAATGCCATTCTGATCGGTCCGCCCGGGGCGGGCAAGACAATGCTCGCGCGTCGCCTGCCCACTGTCTTGCCCCCGTTAAACCTGTATGAAGCCCTCGAGACAACAAAGATCCACTCAGTGGCCGGATTGCTGGGCGCGGCATCCTCGCTCATCACATGCAGGCCGTTTCGGTCACCTCACCATACGATCAGTGATGTCGCCCTGGTTGGCGGTGGCTCCAATCCCAATCCCGGTGAAATTTCCCTGGCCCACAATGGCGTCCTGTTTCTCGATGAGCTTCCAGAGTTTAAACGCTCTGTCCTGGAAGTGCTGCGCCAGCCTATGGAGCAGCGAAAGGTGACCATCTCCAGGGCGAAAATCTCTGTGGACTATCCGGCCAGTTTTATGTTGATCGCATCGATGAACCCCTGTCCTTGCGGGTATTACAACCACCCCGAAAAGGATTGTGTGTGCGGGCCGGGCATTGTCAAAAAGTACCTCAACAAAATTTCAGGCCCCCTGCTGGACAGGATCGACCTCCATGTGGAGGTCACACCGGTCTCTTACGACGAACTCGCAGATTTCAAACCCGCCAGTGTGTCAAGTTCAGAGATCGCCTCCCGTGTTATGGCAGCACGCAAAATCCAGGAAGACCGTTTTGCGGCACACCCAACAGTCTTCGCCAATGCGCAAATGCCCGGCAGCCAACTCCGGAGTATCTGCCGCCTGGGCAGCGCCGGGCAGACTCTCCTCAAAACCGCCATGAAGAAGCTCCAGCTGTCTGCCAGGGCCTACGACAGGATCCTGAAGGTGGCCAGAACCATTGCTGACCTGGATCATTCCAGTGATATCGCAACGGAACACCTGGCTGAGGC
>JBFKJL010000156.1:0-6232 GCA_041631795.1 Saprospiraceae bacterium
AACCATTCAATTGTATTCCCGGTTCCCAATATTTTGTGAATTCTTTGGATTCTGTATTATCCCCTGAAATTGGTACATTTATAGGGATAACCTTCATTTAATCATTAAATCATTTCAAAAATGAAAAACCTAATTATCCTCCTATTCTGTATTCCTGTTATGCTCTTCGGACAGGATGCAAATGCCCCAAACTTGTACGAAGTCATTACGATGGAAGTCAAGCGGGGCCAGGAAGACGCCTTTGAAGCCGCCGTGAAAGCACACAATGAAAAATTTCATGGGGAGGGCATGTACCCTGCATCACTGAATTACAATATTAACGGTCCCTGGGGGGGACAGTACACCTGGATCATGGGGCCAACCTCATGGACAGCGATGGACACGCGACCCGGCAAGGGCGCTCATGATGACGACTGGAAAAATGTCGACCAATATGTCGAGTCCTATGATGGTCCGGGTTACTGGTCCATGTCGAGCAGTCTCTCTCATATCGCTGAAGGTCCAAACCCAAGCAAGCGGTTGATCTGGGTGTACGATATCAAATCCGGGGAAGGGACCAGATGGACTGAGCTGGTAGGGCAAGTCAAAGAAGTCTATGCAGAAAAATTTTCCGATGAACATTTCTGGGTGGTGTGGAATGAATTTTCCGATACGGCCAAGGGCTGGGATGTCGCTGTCATCTTTCCATTTGAAAAATGGGCATGGATGGACGAGGACAACAATTTCAGAGATAAGTTTGAAGAAGTCCACGGTAAAAACACCTGGGATCACTTTCTCGATGAATTCCGCACAACCATCAATGGGCGTGTGGACTGGCTGCGGGAAACGGTGGAGTAAAAGAAGCTAATGAACTTGCATAATCCGGGGATTAAACCCCGGGTTATGTTATGCTTTGATATTTTCATTTAGATTTTTTTACCTAACCCTTACAATTAAAACCATGAAAAAACCAACCTTTTTTAACTCTGCTATTTCTCTCATTGTTCATGCTATTTGTATCTGTTTAATTGCATTTGTTGTCCTTTCCTGTAAATCTGACAAGAATGTGAATACTGCAACGAATGTTGAAACTATAGACGACAATGCCGTGACTATCACAACCAATGCCATGGATTTTGTCATGGTATCTTCACTGCCATCCGGCTGGCACACCTTCCGTTATATCAATAAGTCTACGGAACCGCATTTCTTTTTGGTCGAAAAGTACCCCGAGGGTAAAAGCCTCGCAGATGGCAAAAAGGAAGTTATTCCAGTATTTCAAAATGGCATGAATATGATCATGCAGGGAAAACCGGAAGAAGCCGGTTCTGAATTTGCCAGGCTTCCTGAGTGGTTTGGACAGGTGCAGTTCCATGGTGGTTCAGGGATCGTCTCGCCTAAAGGAACAAGTATAACAACCCTCTACCTTGAACCGGGATATTACGTTGTCGAGTGTTACATGAAAATGACGGGAGGCATCTTTCACTCCTCAGTGGGTATGGTCAGGGCATTGGACGTGACAGACTCGGGAGAAACAAAAGGAGATGCCCCTGTAACCCATGATATTGACCTTACCATTTCCAGTACTGAAGGCATTATCCAGTCAGAACCTGTCAAATCCGGCAAGCATACTTTCCGGGTAGAGTTTTTGGATCAGATCGTCCATGAAAATTTTGTCGGCCATGATATCAACCTGGCAGAGATTGACAAAAATGTGGATCTGGACGCTCTTGAGGCGTGGATGAACTGGGCTGATCCCAATGGACTCTTAAGTCAACCCCCCGAAGGAGTTACCTTCCTCGGTGGTGTCAATGACATGTATGCCGGGGGTGTGGGTTATTTTACGGCCACTTTTAAAAAAAGGAGCCAGTATGTTTTCATTTCTGAAGTCCCCAACTCGCGAAACAAAAACATGCTGCAAACATTTACTGTCAGTAGATAGCCCGGGGTTAATTCCCGGGTTCTTCAAATCCTTCCCGTCCTGAGTCAATTGAGATCAGACAGCATTTGTCTGACAATTCATTTGATATTCTCTCTGGGAAGAAAAAATTAATGCTGGTGACCTTACTCATCATGCTCTTGATTCATATCATTGAACTCACCATCCTTTCACTCTAAATCGCGCTTGTAATACACCTGTGAGGTCACTTAATATTATAGAACTTAAAATATCGGTCATGATACATACTCATAGATTCCGCTACATAGGCACGCTCATATTGTTCATCGCTTTACTGGGTATGCATGCATGTATCGACGACATCATTCCCGGCAATGACCCCGAGACTGTCACAGGCGCCGTTGCCGGCACGGTGTTGTCATCAGATGGAAGTGCCCTGAGTGGGGTGTCAATATCAACACCAGATGTGACAACCACCTCAGGCGCCGATGGCACCTTTCATCTCAAGGAGGTTGAAGTCAATGATCATGTCGTCATCCGGTTCAGTAAAAATGGTTATGCGGACAACTACAAAAATGTTGAAGTGATCGAAAACGAAATCAGCACAGTGAATGCCGCGCTTTCCCTGATCGATGTGGATATGATGATCGATGTCGGGCAGGATAATGAAATCGAATTCAACGGCGCAAAAGTGAAAGTCCCAGCCAATGGATTTGTCGACCCGGATGGAAATCCGGTGACAGGAAATATCAACGCGCTATTGACTTACTTTGATCCCACGGATGATCAATATTATAATGTTTTCCCGGGTTCCTTCGTAGGTATTTCCGCCACAGGCCAGGAGGGTCTCCTGGAATCCTTTGGCTTTATCAATGCCACTTTTTTTCAGGGTGGGAAAGAACTTGATCTGGCGAGCCAGGCTTCAGCCGAGATCACCATACCCATTCCTCAATCTTTGGCCGCCAGTGCACCAAATCCTGTTCCACTTTTTTACTTTGACGAAGACAACGGTCAATGGAAGGAGGAAGGCGGTGCCCAGATCGTGGACGGAAAATATGTGGGCACTGTCGCTCATTTTTCGAATTGGAATGCGGACAGGCTTTATGCAGATGAAACGTGTATCATTAAAGGGCGTGTTGTTGACCAGGATGGTAATCCCTTATGGCTCGCCCGGGTCTATGCGGACGGCCTTGATTTTGTCGGAAGCAACTATGCCATTTCCGATCTCGACGGACGCTTCTCGATGGAAATCAAGAGCGATTCACGGGTCAAAGTAAAGGCCTACTGGACATCGATCATCGCAGGCCTTTGGTACGGAGAAAGCGCAGAAATTATCATTGACAACACCTGCTCTCCGGGAGGGATGAAAGATATCGGTGATGTGGTCATCCCGTTGGATTCTTCAGGACCAGGAGGTAATGAAGAGGATGTCTGGTGGGATGTATTCATTAAGCCTTATCCAACTGTCAACCTGGCAGGATCATTTACAAACTTTAATGAACTTGATGCATGGCGAGTAGGGAGAGGCGGAAAGATCGAGATCTGCAAAGATTGCAGCCTGTCGTCCATTTCGTGGCAAGCCCTGAATTCCAACACAACACAAACAATTCTCGGCATTGAATTTATTGACAGGGATCATGGATGGATCTGCGGAAATAACGGTCTCGTCAAAAAAACATCTGACAGGGGGCGAACATGGGAAACGGTCACCCTTGATATTTCCGGCAATGATATGTACGAAATTGAATTCACAGATGAAAAACACGGCTTCATGGCCGGAACTGCGGGCCAGGTGTGGACAACGACGGATGGTGGGTTGAATTGGGACCGGATGACTACAAACTTTGTCTATGATCTTTGGGATCTGGATTTCGTCAATTCACAGATAGGATGGGTTGTCGGGCCTGTTGGCCGCATTTTCAAAACTGTCAACGGGGGACACACCTGGTCACAACAATCCAGCGGTGTCACCCTTGATCTGTACGGCGTTTCCTTTGTCAATAAATTTTTCGGTTGGGTCGTCGGACGTCAAGGGACCGTATTGTACACAGAAGATGGCGGAGACTCGTGGATGCCACTCAGCAGCGGGACAACCGAAGATTTGCTGGCCGTAGATTTTCATCACCCGAATTTTGGAGCTGTCACAGGTGCCAATGGAGTCGTCCTCGTAAGTTATGACAGGGGAAACTCCTGGGATATAAGTGATATTGGAGACCAGGAATTGTGGTGTGTGGATCTGTATGATTTTTATGGCATTTTCGGGGGCGATGAACTGACCAATGTCCTGGGCGATTCAGAACTCGAATCCGTTTCAGGTGGATGGTCACAGGTTGCCTCCCCGGCATCACATGATTTGAACGCTATTGTATTTATAGATGCTGATACCGGGTATATTGCCGGAGATGGCGGTACGCTTCTGAAAACCATAGATGCCGGTTTGACATGGCAAAACACAAATGTGCCTATGACTGAAGATCTTTCTGATCTCTCCATTTTTGGCAATGCCATTTACCTGTGCGGGGGTGAAGAGTCCGTTCACAGGTCCCTTGACTATGGACAAACATGGCAAACGCTAAAAAGCAACCCCGGTTCATTTTGGGAATTCACTAAAATCCAGTTTACATCGGAAGAGAAAGGATTTGTCCTGGGGTACGTCGGCGTAGAAGAGTTTCTCACAACTACAGATTATGGCAGCACATGGCAAGCTGTTCCCAACTTACCCGCAATAGGAACCAATGCATACCTCTATGACTTTGAATTTACATCAGAACTCGTTGGCTTTGTCGCCGGATACCTGATCAACGAGGATAAAGGCGTTTTGTACAAAACAGAAGATGGCGGTATAAACTGGTCGGTCATCTATGAGCTTTCTCCTTTTGGTGATGTCAACAATGTGAGTTTTAAACAATTGACCTTTGCAACGGGCCATGCAATGTACATGGTTGTCGGTGCCATGCTGTACAAATCTCTCGATAACGGCCTTTCATGGGATGTTGTCCGAACCGATGCCCCTTCAAGCATGCAATTTCTCGATGAACAAACAGCCTGGGGTATTGGGTTCTGGAAATTTGTCGGAGGGGGAACAACCATACTGTTCACTGATGATGGTGGTCAGACATGGAAACAACAAGGATCAATATCCGGGGCGATACAAGATCTCCGCGACATCTATATGATCAATGATGACGTCGGCATCGCTGTAGGTGACAACGGCCAGATCTACCGCACTGAAAAGGGAGGATTCTAGATATAAAGAGTTCTTCAACACCGGTTTTAAGCCGGGTTTAAATCCGGGACTGTATTCTAATGCAATAGTCCTTCCTATTCATGCACGAAACGATGTTTTGTCGTAACTTTAAAGCTCTCGCCTTTTCCCTCAAATAAGGACTTTATTTGCGCATATCTAAACTGGTCTTTATGAAAAACCTACTGTTCTTTCTTGTCATCTTTTTGAATGCTCTTGTCGTCATTTCACAAACACCACAGGTGATCAACTACCAGGGCCTGGCCCGCGATGGCAACGGCGACGCCCTTTCAAGTGCCCAGATCACACTTCAGATCAGCATCATCCGGAGAATGGCAACTGGCCCCGTAGAATTCCGGGAGCAACATGCCGTCAACACAAGCGAGAGAGGCCTCTTTTCGATCCCCATTGGACAAGGCACACCCGTTTTGGGCAGTCTTGAAAACATCGCATGGGGTGATGACATTTATTTTATCAAAACCGAAATTGATCCCAATGGCGGCAATGCCTTTGTGGACATGGGCACAAGCCAACTCTATTCGGTACCCTATGCCCTCTATGCAGCAGAGGCAGGCAATGCTTCCGGCACTTCGGGGACAGATGATCAACAACTCACATTGACAGGTACAGTGCTGAGCATCGAGGACGGCAATAGCGTGGACCTCATCGTCGTGCAGGACGGGGTCAACGACGCAGACGCAGATCCCACAAACGAAATTCAATACCTCAACGTGCAGGGCAACAGTTTGGCCATCTCCAATGGCAACAATGTGGATCTTTCCCTTCTCCAGGACGGTGTCATCGACGCCGATGCAGATCCCACAAATGAATTGCAGGTCCTGAATGTCCAAAACGATGCACTGTCAATCTCCAACGGCAACAGTGTAGACCTTTCCATTCTGCGCGATGGGGTCAACGACGCCGATGCAGACCCAACCAATGAACTGCAACAACTCAACCTCCAGAACAATACCCTCTCCATATCCGGTGGCAACAGCATTGACCTCTCAGTCATCCAGGACGGGGTCAACGATGCCGATGCAGACCCAACAAACGAACTGCAACAACTCAACCTCCAGAACAATACCCTCTCCATATCCGGTGGCAAC
>JBFKJL010000157.1:0-6217 GCA_041631795.1 Saprospiraceae bacterium
CAGAGTTCAGAGTTCAGAGTTCAGAGTTCAGAGTGAAATCACCTGATCAATAAGGAATGTATTCAGCTAAAGACCGAATAACTCATCGAGATATGCTTCCCGATTATCATCGGTCAGGGAAAATGTGCAGACATCACCTGAACTGTGCATAATGCTCACACACGTGCCGTCGCTGTTGCTGGTATCGAGGTGGTCTCTTTTAAGAAAGCAGTGTCCGAGTTCGTGGAAAATGATGAACTGTCGCGTGTTTTCATCCGCGGCACTCCAATAGACTAAGTCGACGATGACCTTATTCGGTTTTTTCTCGTTGTAAAAACACTGACCCTGCACATTTGGAGAGGGGATATCCTGAATGTGCCCCTCAATACGGGCGTCTATATAATCGACTGTGATGCCTCGCTTCGCAGCCTCCTGGACAAAGATCTCGAAGTAGGGCAGGAGTTCAGCATCCGTTTCAATGACATCCTCTTTTTCACATGAGAGGACGCCCAAAGTCAGGATCAAAATGAAAACAAATCTCAACATATGCACCGGAAAATTACTGATTTTACATGGGTTTCTCAACAGTAAACGCACAGCAGGAATAATATGTTTGGCTGGATTTTGCTTGTTTTCATAAAAACTTGGTCTTAACTTATAGGCATAAATCCGATAATCGATCAAACTAAACCTTCTTGAAATGAAAAAACATCTCCTTATTTATGCCTGGTTACTGCTCCCGTTATGCCAAGGGCAAGCTCAAAGTTGGCAGGAAGAAGATGTTGGTCAGGGCATTAAACCTGGCATTGCCGTTTCAGCTTCCGATGTGGTTTACATTTCATACATGAGTGAGGATATCCAGGGCTTTATCGATGTGACAACCATTCAAAACGGATCAATGTCGACAGACCAGGTGACCACGGGCTACTTTTACGGGCCAGCAGACATTACGCTGGACAACAACGGCCTGCCACGGATTGTCTATCATGACCACAACAGTGAGGACCTGGGGTATGCCTCATACAGCACTACTTCAGGATGGTCTGCGAGTTCTATTTTTTCCCCCGGACACGATGGTTGGGACGGCGATATCATTGTCGATGGCCAAAACATGATTCATGTTTCCACAACAGATCCTTCACATGGTGTCGAATATTATCATCACAATGGGCAAACATGGAATGTAACGACGATAAGTACAGGAAACATCATGTATGGCAATGCGACAAGTATTGTTCTGAACCAAAACGGCCATCCGATTATTGCTTATTACAACAACACCTTTGAAAACCTGTACCTGGCTGAATACAATGGTTCCGCCTGGGACATTGATTTCATCACAAGTGATTCGCGTTTTCCGATTTTGAAGATGGATGCCCAGGGTGTCCTTCATCTCGCTTATTACAGGGAGTTGACAGCCACTTCCGGACAGATTTTCCATGCAGAAAGGGTAGATTCTGTCTGGACTTTTGAAGAAGTCGATACGATGAATAATGTGACTCTTGGATTTTCCGGGGCACGCAAGAATGTGGATATGGTTGTCCAAAACGGGTTTGTGCATTTGGCATATGGAGACCAGAAAACCATCCGGTATGCGCGTCGCGGCAGCGGTGTATGGAGTATCGAACTGGTCGTCAATTTACTTGGAAGCAGTACGATCCTGGGTCAACAGGTGGGTTTGGACCTGGACAGCGCGGATAATCCGCACATGACCTATTACGAGGTGGATAACAGCAGTGCTGAAGGAGGACACATCAAGCATATTTACAAAACATCATCCCAGGGATTGCTCGTCAATTGCCCCCAGGACGTCACTGTCTATTGTGATGATTCAACAAACTCAAATAACACTGGGGAACCAGTGGTCCTGATCAATCCGGGTACGACTGTTAACATCACAGAGTCAGATACGCAGACGCATACCTATTGTCTCACCGGAATCGATACGATAACCAGGACCTGGACAATTTCGAATGATTTTGGTCAAAGTGTGACCTGTGTTCAATACATCTACAGATCGCGCGTGAATATACCCGAGATTGATTTTACCCAGGACATGCAGTTTACCAATATTTGTTATGATGACCTGGTCAACTTTGATCTGGGCACTCCGAGTGGATTATGCGGTTCCGCTGATTATACCCTGGAAGAATCAATGCTGACAGATACGTGTGGTCCGGATATTCATATCCAAAGGGTGTGGACATTCGAAGATACATGCATTGGTGTTTTTCACAGGGATACGCAATTTGTGGAGTTGCACAACTACATGAAAATGGATACCGCCAATGTCCTGGTCATCCCTGATGGTGGTCATGGGTCAGGAAGCATAAGTTATGATGTGATGTGCGGCATCCCTCCTTATGCGTTCCATTGGAACATCAATGCGACAAGCCAGAATCTGGGTGGACTGGATCCCGGCGTTTACACTGTAACGATCACAGATGCTGTAGGGTGTACCATCGTCATCCCATTTGAAGTGGGGACGACGTATGGCCCTTATATTGGGGGTGTTGTGACTGATGTCAACGGCAATGACATCGGGGTATCTGTCTCGGCACAGGATTTAAATGGAGAACCCCTGGATGATTGCACAACATCAAATATACCCGGGGCATTTACTTTTTGCACATCTGGAGCCATGGACATCGAATTATGTTTTGACAGGGATGAACAGGCGATCAATGGTGTCACGGCTATCGACCTTGTGAAAGCAACGCGCATCATCCTCGGCCTGGTCAAACCCTGTCCCTACAACCTCCTGGCTGGTGATGTCAATTTTTCAGGTGAACTCACAGCAGCCGACCTTTTTCTTATCCAGCGCATCATCCTTGGAAAAGATGAGATGTGGGATATTGGTGAATCGTGGTTTTTTACGGAAGGAGGATCACGTTTTCTGTGTACAGAGATTCCCGCTGAGGATCAACCCGATCTTGACAGAACTTATGTGGCAGTTAAGTTGGGTGATCTGTCATGCCAGGACACTTCCTTATTGACAGGGCAGGATATCATTGAAACACGGACTGAGAAGGCGACCGTCCTTGTCGTCGAGGACATTGTCATGCGAAAAGGTGAGACATACAGGATCCCTGTCATGATAGATGAAAGCCAAATGATGCTGGCCATGCAATGGGGATTGCTTTTAGGCCAGGAGGCTACTGTCAGTTCCTGTAATGAGGCCCTTGACAATGGCTACACGGCACATCATATTAATAACAATGCCTTTTCAATGATATGGCATTCAGCCGAAGTCCGATACTTTTCATCCGGTGATCCCATTGTGTATATTGATATCCTCGCGCAGTCAGATCGTTGGCTCAGCGACGTTTTATCTCTTGATCCTTCATTTGATAATTTGTCCTATGATCATCCAGACAGCGAGGAATCCATCAGGCTGGAATTTCAAAGATCGCGCGAGAGTCATGACGCAGTTATATTTCCAAATCCATTTTTCAAGAGTTGCCGTTTAGATCTGAGAGGTTTAATTGTGCATAAAATTGAAGTATTCACAGCCGGAGGTCAAAGACTTTTAAGCATTGGCCAGGTTGATGGATATATGGAACTGGATGCTTCACAATTTCCCGGGGCAGGCATCTATTATGTAAAGATGGCTACGGACAAAGGTGAGAAAATTGAGAAACTGGTGCGGTTGTAGGATTCATTGGCTTTCGCTAAGGGGCAAAAAAAAGGTGCGGATCAAGACCCGCACCAGTGTTATGATTATCAATTCATATGATGCAATTGTTTGCGTTTTCTCGTTTTCCCGACGACATCTGCCTGAGTAGTCTGAATTTCTCCTTTTTTAAAGACCTCCCCGTAGATTTGGACAAAAGCTGTGTAGATGGCAGAGGCGCCACATATAATGCCTTCGTACCCGGCCAGAGTTTTGATCCATGCAATGCCCGTAAAATCCCCTATCGCCAGGAGCAGAAAGAGGATTGTCAGTGAGGCAAATACAAATTGTAATTCGCGAGATAATTTGAGTGTCGCGATAAACATAAGACCTGTAAAGATGCCCCACATCAACAAGTAGAAGCCCATGGCTGTGGCGCTTGCTGCTTCCGCGAGACCCATTTTAGGCATGACGATGAGCCCGACAAGGGTCAGCCAGAATAAGCCATAAGAAGTGAAAGCTGTGGCGCCAAAAGTGTTGTTCTTTTTCCATTCCATAATGCCGGCGATCACCTGGGCCAGGCCACCATAAAATATTCCCATTGCGAGGATCATGCCACCGAGTGCAAAAAATCCTGCGTTGTGAAGATTTAACAATATGGTCGTCATACCAAAACCAAGTAATCCCAGCGGAGCGGGATTGGCTGTTGTGTCCGCAATTTTCAAACTGTTATTCAAGATTTGCATAGCATTAAAATTTAATGACACAAACAAAATCAAAAAGCAAATAAATTGGAATGAGGCAAATCATATTCGGAACTAATGCGGATCATCACGCTATATTCAAAATATAAATTTGAATAGAAGAATTTTGGATTATACTGAATGCACAAAAAAAGCTCCCGTCAAGTGACGGGAGCTCCAAACAAGATTTGTGTTTTTGACTATCTTATGGTTTTATATCCTTTTGCACTTTGTCGAAGTCGCCAGCGCGGATATACACCATTTTTTCAGGATTGATGTGTTTGGCAATGGCTTTGTTGATGTCTTTCACCGTCAATTTGGCCACTTTGTCCTCTAATGCCTGGCTCCACTGCATGGTTCTGTCCAGTCTCAGGTTGTTGGACAGGGCACCCACCAGCCTGTTGTCCTGAGATCGGCTCACTGTCTGGGATTGCAACCAGCCATTTCTGGCAGCGTCGAGCTCTTCCTGCGTAAAGCCTTCTTTTATGGCTTTCATCACTTCTTCCTTAAAGGCAGCCTGTACCTTGGCCGTATTTTCGGGAGCCGAGATGGCATAGGCAACAAACGCGCCACTATCATCCTGGCTGCTGCCATAGAATTGCGATCCGACACCATAACTCAAACCATCATTTCTCCTGATCCTTGTCGCAAGGCGTGAATTGAGAAAACCGCCACCGAGGATATAATTCCCCATCACGAGAGCTGCGTAATCTTCGTGGCTGTCATTGATAGGCAGGGCCATACCTGCGAGGAACATGGAATTGGCCTTATCTGGTGTTTTGATCTCCTCTTCTGCGGGCTTGGTGGCCACGTATGGATCAGTAATCCGGACATACTTAGATGGGCTTTTCCAGTTGCCAAAGTGGCTTTCAACCTTGGCTTTGACTGCCATTTCATCAAAGTCACCCACGACAGATACTGTCCCTTCAGATGCACCGTAAAAGTCCTTGTAGAAGTCAGTAACATCCTTGAGTGTGGTATTTTGAATGGCATCAATTTCTTCCTGGAGTGACATTTCGTAGCGAACGTCCGTCTTTGGATAAGGATTCATGATCTTGCCAAACTTGTTCTGGGCAAGGGCCATCGGATCGGACAATTGCTCTTCGATTTGCGCAAGTCTTTCTTCTTTTAATTTCTTGAACTCTTCTTCCTTGAAGCTCGGGTTGTGGAACATGTCAGCGACAAGGTCGAGCACTTCAGCCATATTGGCATTGTTTGTTTCTATGCGCGCACTGACACTACTTCGTCCGCCGAATATACTCACACGCGCCTTCAGGGCGTCGAGTTTATCCTGGATCTCCTGTCGTGACAATGTTTTTGTGCCTTTATCAAGCATGGAACCTGTCATGGAAGCAGCAGTGGTGCGGCCCAACAAAGACTTCGGTGTGCCATACCTGAAAGTGATGTTTGCAAACACAGCATCACCCCTGTTCTCCTTTTTGAGGAAGGCATATTCAAGGCCTGATGCCATGTTGCCGGTATTGGTGCGGCTGTCGATATTGGCCGGGGAAGGATCAAATTCTTCGCCAACTGCAATTTCTTCCTTACCAGTGTAACTGGCCACAAGGGCAGCAACGTCCGGGGCATCAGGTACTTCCACACGGTCAGGATTGTCTTCCGGTATGAAAGTGCCTATGGTCCTGTTGGACGGCTTGAAATATTTTTGAGCAACGCGCACGACATCTTCAGTTGTCACTTCAGACACCCTGTCCCTGAACAGGAAGAACAATCTCCAGTCACCGGCGGCTATGGCCTCGCTCAAGGTGAGACCAACGCGATCGGAACTGTTGTATGCCAATTCCCAATTTTTGAGGATCTTGGCTTTCGCTCTTTCCACTTCTTCTTTTGTGGGGGGATTCGTGACAAGGCCATCAAGGGTTTC